>DASTYK010000106.1 GCA_035764935.1 Longimicrobiales bacterium
GGGAACGTCGCATGCACCCCGTGCATCGACATCCGGTTCCATCCGTGTCACGCCGCCCTGCTGACTCACTGCGCCTCCATGGCTGCGCGCGAGCGCGCTGCTGCTACGCCTCCTCGGGGAAATTCTCGAGCAGGTCCTTCAGGCGCGAGAGGAAGCGCGCGGCATCCGCACCGTCCACGATGCGGTGATCGTAGCCGAGCGAGAAGAACGAGCGCTTGCGGATCGCGATCGTGTCCATGCCGTCTGCGGTGACGACGACGGCGCGCTTCTCGATCGCGCCCGTGCCGAGGATCGCTGCCGTTCCTTCAGGGATCACGGGCATGCCGACGATGGTGCCGAGCACACCGGGGTTGGTGATCGAGAACGTCGCGCCCTGCACCTCATCGGGCTTGAGCTTGCGGTCGCGTGCACGGCCGGCGAGGTCGTTGATGCGGCGCGCAATGCCCATGAGGTTGAGCTCGTCCGCGTTCTTCACGACCGGCACGATCAGGCCGGGGTTCAGGTCGACCGCCATGCCGATGTTGACGTCACCACGGTACAGCAGGTTGTCGCCGCTCACGGTGGCGTTGACCATCGGGTACTCGGGCAGCACCTGCGCGACGGCCCAGGCGACGAAGGCGGTGTAGCTGACCTTCACGCCCTGCTGCTCCCAGCGTGCCGCATTCGCCTTGCGCACGCGATCGATCTGCGTGAAATCGATCTCGATGAACGAGTGCACGTGGGGCGCGATGCGCTTGGCGCGCACCATGTGATCGGCGGTGAGGCGACGGATGCGGTCCATCGGCTCGACGCGGTCACCCTCGCGGGCCGGGAACTCCGGGTGGCGCACCTGGCCGTAGAACGTTTCCCAGAACTGGTCCGCACCGACGACCGGACCGCCGGCCTGCTTCGGCGCCGCGGGCCGCGCAGGTGCTGCGGGCGCCGACGCGGCCTTCTGGCCGGCATTGCCCGCGGGTGCAGCGGTGCGCTGTTCGAGGAACGCCATGATGTCGTTCCTGGTCACGCGTCCGCCCGTGCCGGTGCCCTCCACCTGTGCGATGTCGACGCCGTGCTCCTCGGCGATCTTGCGCACCAGCGGAGTCGACTTGCGACGCAGTCGATCCTCGGCAGTCTCGTCCCGGCCGTTCGCCGGCGCGGCGGCGGCCGGTGCGGGTGCCGATGCAGCCTGGGCGGGCCTGGCATCGGCGGCCTTCGCCACCTGCGTCTTCTCCTCCGGCGGCGGCTCGCTCGGTGCACTGGCGCCCGCCGCAGCCTTGTCGGTCTCGATCATGGCGATCGGTGTGCCGACCTCGACGGTCGCGCCCTCCTCGACCAGGATCTCGACGAGGGTACCCGCGTTCGGCGAGGGGATCTCGGCGTCCACCTTGTCGGTCGAGATCTCGAGCAGCGCCTCATCGCGCTGCACCTCGTCGCCGACCTGCTTCAGCCACTTCGAGACCGTGCCCTCGGCGATGCTTTCGCCCATCTGGGGCATCGGGACTTCAATACGTGCCATTGGATTGCGCTCCGACGGTTTGGAACGAGCCGCTCAGTAGTTCGCAAGATAGCGGCAGGCGGCGACGATGTCGCTGACCTGCGGCAGGAAATAGTCCTCCAGCGGAGGAGAGTACGGCACCGGTGAATCGAGCGACGTGACGCGCAGGATCGGCGCGTCGAGCCACTCGAAGGCCTTCTCGTTGATGCGCATCGAGATCTCACCGGCAATGCCGCCGGTGCGCGTGTCCTCGTGCACCACGAGCACGCGATTCGTCTTCTTCACGGACTCGATGATCGCCGCTTCGTCCAGCGGCAGCAGCGTGCGCAGATCGAGGATCTCGACGTTGATGCCGTCCTCGTTCTCGAGCTGCTCGGCTGCCTTGCGGCTCTCGTGCACCATCATGCCGTACGTCACGATGGTGATGTCACTGCCCTCACGGTCGAGCCGCGCCTTGCCGAGCGGCACGACGAAGTCGTCCGCCGGCAGCGTCTCACGGAGGAAGGGCGCGCGATACAGCTTCTTGTGCTCGAAGAAGAGGACGGGGTCGTCGTCGCGGATCGCCGCCTTGAGCAGCCCCTTCGCGTCGGCAGCCGTCGACGGATAGACGATCTTGAGACCGGGCGTATGGAAGAACGCCATCTCCGGGTTCTGCGAGTGGAACGGCCCACCCCGCACACCGCCGCCCACCGGTCCGCGAATTACGATCGGGAGCGGGCCACTGCCGCGCCAGCGTGACGTCGCGATGTAGTTCGTCAGCGGCTCGTACGCGCACGAGACGAAGTCCATGAACTGCATCTCGACCACGGGGCGCATCCCCATGTGCGCCGCACCGGCGGCCGCACCCGTGAAGCCCGCCTCACTGATGGGTGTATCGACGATCCGCTTCGGGCCGAAGTGATCGAGGAACCCGTCCGTCATCTTGAACGCGCCGCCGTACACGCCGATGTCTTCGCCGATCACGAAGACGCTGTCGTCGCGCTCCATCTCCTCCCAGAGCGCCTCGCGGATCGCCTCCAGCATCGTGACCGGGCGACCCTCCTCCGTGTTGCGCACGTGCTCCGGCTTCTCGCGCACCTTCATGCTCTGCTCTATCGTCGCCATGCTCACGCTCTGCGGGGATCGGGTGCACCACCACGCGTCCACGGCTGCGGCACGAACGTGCCGCCCGTGACTTCTGCCAGCGCGGTCTCGGGCTCGGGCATCGGTGAAGCCTCCGCCTCCTCGCGCGCCGTCTCGATCTCGGTCGCCACGCGCGCCGCGATCGCGTCCAGCTCCTCCTGCGTCGCGTGACCCTGCTCGAGCAGCGTGCGCTCGTAGCGCACCACCGGATCCTTCGCCTCCCACGCCTCGATCTCGCCTGCGGGCACGTACGCCTGCGCGTCATGCTCCGCGTGTCCCTTGCGCCGGTACGTGATCACTTCCAGCAGCGATGCGCCCTCGCCGTTGCGCGCCCGGGCTGCGGCGCGCGAGACCATGTCATGGACCGCGAAGACGTCATTGCCGTCGCACTGCTCACCGAAGGCGCCGTAACCGGCCGCGCGCTCGACGAACGAGCCCGCCGCGGTCTGGCGACTGACCGGCGTCGAATACGCATAGCCGTTGTTTTCGACGATGACGATCAGCGGCGCACGCTGCACGGCGGCCAGGTTGAAGCCCTCGTGGAACGCCCCGGTCGACGTCATGCCGTCACCGCTCCAGGCAAGTGCGACGCGCGGCTCACCCCGCAGCTTGAACGTCAGTGCGACGCCCGCCATCACCTCGATCATCACGCCGAGATGCGAGATCAGGCCGATGAAGCCGCGATCGTAGTCCGTGAAGTGCACGTTCTGCTCGCGCCCCCACGTGGGTGAATCGCCCTTGGCCATGTACTGACGCAGGAAGTCGACGGGGCGGGCACCCATGACGAGCAGCCCGCCCATGTCCCGGATCGCCGGCGCAACCACGTCACCTGTGGCATCGGTGCGTCGCTGCAGCGCGTATGCGCTCGCCACAGCCGTCGCCTCCTGCCCCAGCGAGCGGTACAGCCCGCCGATCACCTTGTTCTGCCGGTACAGCGTGGTCAGCAGATTTTCGAGCTGACGCGTAAGCTGAAGGTAGTAATAGATCTCGTGAAGCTGATCCCGCGTGAGGCTGGTCTGCGACGCAGCGTCGGCGGTATCCGTCGTGGCGGCCATTCTCATCCTGCGCAGAGTACCCGGGAGCGGGCGGTCCGCTCTCGAAGCGGGCATAATGCGCGGGCCCCGAAGTTGCGTCAAGGAAGGACGTTGCGACGCGCTGCTCTTCCCGCGCATGCCCGTCGCAGCACACGCCGGATGTCGCCCCGTACTCCGGCGCGAATCGAATGCAGGAGACCGCATGCCGAACGACGACCGTCCCGCATGGAACCGCCGCCGGCCAGTCCGGCAGCGCAAGCCGCGCAACGCTGCGGCTCGCCCCTGGTATGCCGATCGTCTCGAGAATCGTCGTGAGACGAGCGACTCGACGCCGCTCGGCCCGTACGAAACGACATACGAGGTCTCGCACGGCTATTCCTGGGAACGCGTGCGAGACGGCGCCTGACGCAGCGCGCGTCGCCTGCAGGAGGAAATGAATGGGGCCCGATCACATGCGGTGATCGGGCCCCATTCGTATCGCGCTGCCGCCGTCTACTGCCCTTCGGGCGGGCTCTGCGGCTCGCCAGCCGGTGCCGTGCCCGGGACCGGCGCGGGCTGCTCACCGGCCCCCTCCTGCGGGGTCGTACCCGGGACCACCGGCTGCAGCGGCTGGACCGGCGCCTGCTGGAACTCCTGGCGCAGGATCGAGTCCGCGGTGGTCGCGCGCGAAGACAGGATCGACAGGATCAGCGCGAGCGCCAGGAAGGCGGCGCCGCCGATCCAGCTGGCCTTGGTCAGCAGCGTTGCGGCCTGCCGGCCGCCGATCACGGAATCCGTGGACGTGCCTGCACCACCCATGGCGGCGAGGCCTCCACCCTTCCCCGACTGCAGCAGCACCACGACCGTGAGCAGCAGGCCATCGAGGATCAGCAGAATCAGCAGGAACGTATACACGCGCGAGCTCCGGAAAACATTCAGTCCCAGCCTTTCAGTTTCGCGGCCGGCCGCGGCCGGCGCAAGGGCTAGCCGGCGTGGACGATCCGGCTGAAGCCCTCGGGGTCGAGGCTTGCCCCTCCGACCAGGAGGCCGTCGACGTCCTCGGCCGCAAGCAGGCCTGCGGCATTTTCCGGCTTGACCGAACCGCCGTAGAGAATCGGCACGCGGGTGGCGGCCTCGCCGACCGTGTCACGGAGCCGGGCCCGCAGGACGGCATGGGCGGAGGCAGCGTCCGAGGGCGTGGCGTTGCGGCCGGTTCCGATGGCCCAGACCGGCTCGTAGGCTATGACGGCCCGTGCCACGTCGTCCGGGTCGAGGTGAGCAAGCGCGGCGTCGAGCTGACGCAGGACGACCTCCTCGAGCCTGCCCGCCTCGCGCTCATCCAGCTTCTCTCCCACGCAGATCATCGGCACCAGGCCGGCCGCGAACGCTGCAGCGGCCTTGCGACCGACCTCCTCGTCGGTTTCGCCGAACACGTGACGCCGCTCCGAGTGGCCGCACAGCACCAGCCGTGCACCGGCCTCGGCGGCCATGGGCGCGCTGATCTCGCCGGTGAAGGCGCCGTGCGTTTCCCAGTGGATGTTCTGCACGCCGAGCAGGATGTCGCTGCGATCGCCCAGTGCGGCGCGGGCCGCGGGAACGGAGACCGCAGGGGGAAAGAACGCGACGGTCCGGTCGTGCGGCACCTGCCCCGAGGCAAGGAAGGATCGGAAGAACGCGGCGGTCTCCGCCGGCCCCTTGTGCATCTTCCAGTTGCCGGCGATCACCGGCTTCGCGAGCGGGCTCATGAGTCCTTCTCGTCGAGCACGGCGACACCGGGGAGGGTGCGCCCCTCGAGGAACTCGAGTGAGGCGCCGCCGCCCGTGGACACGTGCGTGATCCGATCCGCGACGCCCGTCTCCTCAACAGCCGCCGCCGTGTCGCCGCCGCCCACGATCGTGGTCGCGCCGCGGTCCGTGGCGTCCGCCACCGCGCGTGCGACGCCGCGCGTACCTTCCGCGAACGGCTCGACTTCGAACAGCCCCATGGGACCGTTCCACACGATCGTGCGCGCCCGCTCGATGAAGTCACGGAAGGTCGCGACGCTCTTCGGCCCGATGTCGTAGATGGCGCACTCCGGCGGCACCTCTGTGCGCTCCATCAGGAACGTGCGCGCATTCTCCTTTGCCTCACCGGCGACCACGCAGTCGACCGGGAGGACCAGCTTGCTGCCTGCGCGCTCCAGCAGCTCCCCGGCCATCTCCACCCGGTCCTGCTCGACGAGGGACTTGCCGGTCTCCAGGCCGAGGGCGCGGAAGAACGTGTTGGCCATCGCACCGCCGATCACGAGGTGGTCGACCCGCGGCAGCAGGTTCTCGATAACGTCCAGCTTTCCCGAGATCTTGGCGCCGCCCAGGATCGCGACAAAAGGACGCTCCGGTCGTGCCAGCGTGTCGCCGAGGAAGCGAAGCTCCTTTTCCATCAGCATGCCGGCCACTGCGGGACGGCCCTCTTCCTTCATCACCTCGGCGACGCCGCACGTGGATGCATGCGCGCGGTGCGCAGCGCCGAACGCGTCATTGACGTACACGTCCGCCTCTGCCGCGAGCGCCTCGCTCAGCTTCCGGTCGTTGGTCTCCTCACCGGCCAGGAAGCGCGTGTTCTCGAGCAGCAGCACCGAGCCCGGCTGCAGTGCGTCGATCGCATGCCGCGCGTCAGCACCTACGACGTCGCTCACGAAGCTCACGTTGCGTCCCGGCAGGTGGTCGCGCAGGCGCCCGGCCACCGGCGCAAGTGAGTACTCGTCGTTCCACGTGCCCTTCGGCCGGCCGAGGTGAGAGGCGAGCACCACGCGCGCGCCATGCTCCAGCAGGTACTCGATCGTGGGGATCGTCGCGCGGATACGCGTGTCATCGCCGACCGCACCGTTCTCGAGCGGCACGTTGTAATCGACGCGCACGAGCACACGCCGGCCGCGCAACTCGTCCACTCCCAGGTCATGAATCGTTCGCTTCGCCATCCTCAACTCCCGTGGTCCCTGAGCGGGCGGCAACATACCCGGGGCCACGCCGGGCAATCAAGCAGAGCGCCCGGACGCCTGGGCGTCGAAGAACCGCTGCAGCTCGGACAGGAGCGACTCCGGACGCTCCCAGTTGGGTGAGTGACCCGACCCGCGAATCAACGCCAGCCACGCATCGGGGAGCAGCTGGACTGCACGGCGTGCGTGGGCAGGTGGAAGAAAGCGGTCGCGCTCACCCCAGGCGATCAGCACAGGGATCTGCAGCGCGCGCAGCTCCGCGTCCGCCAGCACCTCCGCCTGCCCTCGCAATCCGCAGAAGAGGCGGAGCGCCCGCGGAAACTCCCGCGCTCCTTCCATGACAGACGAGGCGTGCAGGTACTCGACGAGGGCGGCCTCGTGCTCGCGCGGCAGTCGCGCCGACGTCATGAGCAGCCGCAACTGTGCCCGAACGCCTGCGCGCGTCGAGCGGCGCAGCAGGAGCGCACCGCCCGGCCGCGTTCCCGCAACGCGAACCGGCCACGGCAGCCGGTGACCCAGTCCCACCGTATCGATCAGCGCGATGCGACCGACGGGCACCGGCTGCTCCTGCGCGAGCCGGAACGCGACGAGCCCGCCAAACGACGTCGCCGCGATGTCGCAGCCATCCGGCGCCACGGTCCGCAGCCAGGCGCCCAGCCGGTCCGCCACAGCGCAACCGAGCGGGACGCGCAGCTCCATCGGATCGGAAAACGCGAAACCCGGCAGGTCGGGCGCGAGCACGCGGCGTTTCGCCGCCAGAGGACGCAGCAGCCGGTACCAGTTCGCGCCGCCTCCACCTGCACCGTGCAGCAGCACGAGCGGTCTGCCGCGCCCCAGCTCCAGGTGATGCATGGAGCCGCCGCCAACCGGCAGCACACGCGACTCGGCTGCCGCCTCGCCAAGCGCCAGCAACCGCGCCTGCGCCGCCTTCAGTCGATCATGGGAGGTATCAATAAGAGAGCGGCCACGGCATCTTTCGACACCGTGGCCGCTGCGCCCCTCAAGGGTCGCAGGGATGTCCATCTCACTCACCCGCGGGTTGGTTCCTCAGCCACCTGGACTGAAAACCGCACCGAATCAGGACCTCGCGCTGTTACCTCGAGAGGGGTTTCGCAGTAACTGCAGGTGACTACACGAACCGGGTTGCCCACGTCGAGCTCGGCGACATCCCGATGGCCGCACACGGGACACCGATACGTCCCCGAGAGCAGCTCACTGTGAGTGGCCATCATCGCTCCTCCAGCGCGTCCGTAACGTCCCGGCCTGCCTGCGCCAGATACATGCCACGTCAGGCAGAAACGGAGGCTCGACAGCCGCCGCAATGGCTCGCGGTCACCCTCTCAGCCCCATGGTAACACCCCCTCCTGCCTGCGTCAACGGCGGCAGTTGTCCACATGCGAAAGTGGTCGAACTGCCGCCGCTAACTGTATGTCGGACGCTGACTTGTGCGTTTTGTCAGCGAACTCCCGCGACATACGTCGCCAGGTCGACACAGCGGGACGAGTAGCCCCACTCGTTGTCGTACCAGGCCACCACTTTGACGAGCCGATCGCCGATCACCGCGGTGCACGCAAGGTCGACGATCGAGCTGTTCGGGTTGCCGATGTAATCGACGCTGACGAGCTCTTCGTCGCTCACCGCGAGCACACCCTTCAGTGCGCCGTTGGCCGCTTCGCGGAACGCGTCGTTGATCTGCTCGACGGTGACATCGCGCTCGACCTGTGCAACGAGATCGACGATGGAAACGTCGGGCGTCGGCACGCGCATGGAGATGCCGTCGATCTTCCCCTTCAGCTCGGGGATGACGAGCGACGTCGCCTTGGCTGCGCCGGTCGTCGTGGGGATGATCGACATCGCGGCGGCGCGGGCGCGACGGATGTCCTTGTGCGGCAGGTCGAGGATGCTCTGATCGTTCGTGTAGGAGTGCACGGTGGTCATGAAGCCGCGCTCGAAGCCGAAGCTGTCGCTGATGACCTTGACGACGGGCACCAGGCAGTTGGTGGTGCAGCTCGCGTTGCTGATGACCTGGTGCGAGGCGTCGTCGTACTTCTCGTGGTTGACGCCCATCACGATGGTGATGTCCTCGTTCTTGCCGGGCGCCGTGATGATGACCTTGCGAGCGCCGGCAGCGAGGTGCTTGGCTGCGTCCTCCCTCCTGGTGAAGCGGCCGGTCGACTCGAAGACGATGTCGACGCCGAGGTCCTTCCACGGCAGGCTGGCCGGATCCTTCTCCTCGAAGACGCGGATCTCGTCGCCGTCCACCTTGATCCCGGTGCCGGTGGCCTCCACCGAGCCGGGATAGATGCCGTGCACCGAGTCGTACTTGAGCAGGTGCGCGAGCGTGGCGTTGTCGGTGAGGTCGTTGACGGCGATGAAGTCGATGGGGGCGCCTGTCTTCTTGGCGGAGCGGAGGATGTTGCGTCCGATGCGTCCGAAACCGTTGATCGCGACCTTGATCCGGTCGTTCGTGGCCATGATTCGAACTCTCTATGTTCCTGTGAGTCGGCGCGCATCGAGGGCGCGCGCGAATGTGACGGCGGTGACACAGCGTGCGCCCGCCGCGATGAGCGTAACGGCACATTCGGCGATGGTTGCGCCGGTGGTGAGCACGTCGTCGACGAGGATGACGTGCGCATCGTGCAGCAGCGCCCCGGCACCGGGCCGCACGCGAAACGCGCCGGCCACGTTAGCCGCGCGTGCAGCGGGCTGCAAGTGCGTCTGCGTGTCGATGGCGCGCCCTCGCTCGAGCAGCATTTCCGTTCTTCGCCCTGTCAGCCGTGCGTACGCTTCGGCGATGCAGGCGGCCTGGTTGTAGCCGCGTGTGCGCAGTCGCTCTGCCGTGGTCGGCACCGGGATGCAGACGCGGGCCTCCTCGTCGGCGTCGCGGGGCAGCACGATGGGTGCCATGCACTCACCCATGGGCAGCGCGAGGGCGCGCCAGCCGCGGTACTTGAGCTGATGCACGATGGTGTCTGCGGGTGGCGCGAGCAGCACGGCGGAGCGCGCCGCGCGGATGG
The DNA here is from genome assembly GCA_035764935.1 of Longimicrobiales bacterium. Lineage (NCBI taxonomy): Bacteria > Pseudomonadati > Gemmatimonadota > Longimicrobiia > Longimicrobiales > Longimicrobiales bacterium. The sequence continues at coordinate 9,601 of DASTYK010000106.1, forward strand.
CGACGGGCCAGGCGACGCATTCCAGGCATTGCGAGGTTCCCTGTCGACCCGTTCGCAGCAGGGGCGCACCGCAGCGCTCACAGTGCGGCCAGGGCAGGCGGCGCAGCCGGCTGCGGCAGAGTCGGCAGACGAGGCGCGCATCGTCGCCGGCGCGGATCGGCTCGCTGCAGGCGAGGCAGGCGGGCGGGAGCAGTACATCGAGAAGCGCGCGCAGCATGCCGGCAGCCTGCTGCTGACCCCGGGGCGATGCGATAGCAGCTCGGGGCGCGACCGTCAGGCAGCGACCAGCACCGTTCGACCGCCCTGCCCCTGGTCCGGCCGCATGTTCGGCGCCCGGCTTGGTTCAGTCGTAGTCCGCGCCAGCTGCAGCACGTCCGACCGGATCCGCGCCACCCGCATCCAGCGCCGCGCGCATGACTTCGAGCGGCGCGTCGCGTCCCGTCCAGCAGCGGTATGCGGCGGCGCCCTGTGCCAGCAGCATGACCGTGCCATCCATGGCGGGGACACCGGCCTGTCGCGCAGCGCGGACGAGCGGCGTTTCGTCGGGCTGGTAGACCAGGTCGAGCACGGCCCCGAAATGGGGCAGCATGTTCTCGCGCATGGGAAGCCGATCGTGGGGACGGAGGCCGAGCGTGGTCGCGTTGACCAGGAGGTCGGCGGAGCCGATCTGGTGTGCGACGCGCAGTCGGGCGGTGCCCAGGCCGTGAACGAGCTGGGCCGCTCGATGAGGTGTCCGGTTCAGCACGTCGACACGCGCGGCGCCCGCCTCGATGAGTGCCCAGGCCGCTGCGCGCGCGGCGCCGCCGGCGCCCAGCAGCAGGACGCGAATCCCTGCAGCACTTCCGATCAGCGCGGACGTTGCGACGTGAACGCCCTCGACGTCCGTGTTGTCCCCGTAAACGAGGCCATCACGCGCCCAGAAGGTGTTGCACGCGCCAGTGCGCACCACCGCCTCGCTGGGCCGGTCGATGGCGGTACGGGCACGCGCCTTGTGAGGCACGGTGATGTTGCCGCCCCCTCCTGTATGCGCAATCGTACGGACCAGCGTCGGAACGTCGGCTTCCGTGCAGCGGAGTGCGACATACACGGCGTCGATCCCCTGCTCCGCAAACGCGGCGTTCACCATGTCCGGGGAGCGCGAATGCGAGACGGGATCTCCGAGCAGCGCGTAGACGCGCGTCGCCGCGCCAATTGTGCGGTTCATGGCGCGAGGATCAGCTCGAGTCGCTCCAGTGCGCGGCCGACGAGGCGCTCGATCTGTGCGAAGGTGCGGCGGTAGGGCTCGATCGTGCCGCCGAACGGGTCTTCGATCGCGCCGGGATCGCCGCCGGCGAACTCGGTGAGCAGCGTCGTCCGGTTCTCGGCATCCGGGTCCAGCTCACGCACCGCGTCCAGGTGCGACGAGCTCATCACCAGGATGAGATCCGCCCAGCGGATCAGCTCCGCGGTAAGCGGCTGCGAGCGGTGTCCTTCGAGATCGATGCCGTGCTCCGCACACACGGCGATTGCATGCTCGGACGCCGGAGCATCCCATCCGGCGGCAACTCCCGCTGAATCGACACGCACGTGCGTCCAGCCGCGCTTCGCGAGGGCCGCGCGCGCGATCGCTTCCGCCATCGGCGACCGACAGGTGTTGCCGGTGCAGACAAAAAGCAGGTTGTACGTGGTGCCCGTGCTCGGTTCCTCAGCCCTCATCGACCTCTCCGATCGCAGTGCGCAGCGCAGTCACCGACACTGCGCCCTCGCGTACCACCCGCGGCGGCACGCGTGACACATCGACTACTGTGGAAGACGGCGTGGGCGGCAGCGCGCCGCCGTCCAGGATCAGGACGTCCGTGCCATCGAGGCGTTCGACTGCACGCACCGCGCCCCCGGCGTCGAGGGCGGCCTCCTGACCCGGCGCATTCGCCGAGGTGGAGGTGATCGGCTCGCGGAACGCCTGCAGCACGCGCCGGATACCCGGGTGTGACGTCGCACGGATCGCAACGGTGCCGTCAACGCTGCGGACCTCCGGCGGAAACGCACCGGCCTCGGTCCGGAGAGCGAGTGTGAGCGGACCCGGCCAGAATGCTTCGGCGAGGCGCAGCGCCGCGGGTGTCCAGGCGAGGCCCGGTGCGTCTTCCGGCCGCGCGACGAGCAGCAAAAACGGCTTTGCCTCGTCCCGTCGTTTGAGTGCCCGCAGTTGTGCCAGCGCCTCCGGCCGAAGCGCGCATCCGAAGCCGTACACTGTCTCCGTCGGATAGGCCACTACCCCGCCCGCGCGCAAATGGTCGAGCACACGGGGGAGTGCTCGCTCCACGTCCTCCTCGCTGCGAAATGGAAGGGTGTCCATGCGACGGGCGGGCTGCAAGGGGCCGGCCCTCACGCTCGCCGTGCGAGCAGGACTTCGGCCAGCACGAGATCGGTCGGCGTCGTGACCTTCAGGTTCTCGACGTCCCCCTCGATCACCTCGACGCGCACACCGCAGCGAGCGACGAGCGCCGCATCGTCGGTAGCGGCCACGCCCTCGGCGGCCGCGCGCGCGTATGCTTCCACGAGCACCGCACGCGGAAAGGCCTGCGGCGTCTGGGCCGCGCGCAGCGTGTCCCGCTCCGGTGTCGCGACAATGGCGCCCGTGGAATCCACCTGCTGAATGGTGTCCGCTGGCCGTACGGCGGCGATGACGCTGCGACCCGCCGCGGCCGCCAGGATCGCCCGCTCGATGACCGCCCCACGCACCAGCGGACGCGCCGCGTCGTGCACGAGTACGACGTCGATCGACGCATCCGTGGCGGCCAGCGCGTTGCGCACGGAATCGCCGCGCTCGGCACCGCCCGCGACCACCCGGATGCGCGGGTCGAGCTCCGTCAGCCACAGGGGCGGACTGGCCGCGGTTTCCGACGGCAGAGCGACGATCACCTGGACGATCTCGGGGAACGGGAGAAACGGGCGCAGCGTGTGGCGGAGCAACGGCTCACCGGCAAGCTCCAGCATCGGCTTGCGTGCCCCGCCCATGCGGCGGCCCGCGCCGGCAGCGGGTACCAGGACGGCGGCCCGGGTCACGACAGAACACGGTCGAGCACCGCCGCGACGTCGCGCACACCGACCGCCTCGATGCCGTTCGCGCGCGCCCTGGCCGCTCGCTCCGGCAGGAACGCGCGCCTGAAGCCCATGCGCGCCGCCTCCGCGAGCCGCCGCTCCAGCTGACTCACCGCGCGCAGCTCCCCTGACAGTCCGACCTCGCCGATGAACACGGCATCGTCCGGCAGTGCGCGGTCCGCAACACTCGACGCGAGCGCGGCGATCACCGCCAGGTCCGACGCCGTCTCCGCGATGCGCACACCGCCTACGACGTTCACGAAAACGTCGAGCTGACCGAAGGGCAGGCCCGCGCGCTTCTCGAGCACGGCGAGGAGGAGCGCGAGACGCTGACGATCCACGCCCGTCGACACGCGTTGCGGCGCGCCGTAGCTCGCTCTGGTGCACAGCCCCTGGATCTCTACGAGCAGCGGCCGCGTACCCTCCAGCGTAGCCGCGACCGCGGTGCCACTCGCGTGCTGCGAGCGCTCCCCCAGGAACAGGGCGGACGGGTTCTCGACCGGCAGGAGCCCCTGCGCGCCCATGCGGAACACACCGATCTCGTCGACACTGCCGAAGCGGTTCTTGGTCGCGCGCAACACGCGATGATCGAGGCTGCCCGTCCCCTCGAAGTACAGCACCGTGTCGACGATGTGCTCGAGCGTCTTCGGGCCCGCCACGGTGCCGCCCTTGGTGACGTGCCCCACGAGGAACACCGCGGCGCCGCTCTCCTTTGCAAACCGCTGCAGCCGCGCGGCGCACTCGCGGACCTGGCCCACGTTGCCGGGAGTGCCCTCGATGTCCTCGGTGTAGACCGTCTGGATCGAGTCGATGAAGAGAACCGCGGGCGCGTGCTCCGCAGCACGCTCGAGGATGGATTCGAGGCGAGTCTCCGCGAGGAACAGGACGTCGCCTGCGTTCTCGCTCAGACGCTCGGAGCGCAGGCGTGTCTGCGCCGCGGACTCCTCGCCCGAAACATAGAGCGCGGAGTGACCCGCTCCCTGCAGGCGCGCGGCGACCTGCAGCAGCAGCGTGCTCTTGCCGATGCCCGGCTCACCACCGACGAGCACGAGAGAGCCTGGAACCGTACCGCCGCCCAGCACGAAATCGAACTCGGCAATCCCGGACGGCCAGCGCGCAGCATCCGAGGTCTCGACGTCGGCCAGGCGAACCGCGCTCGCATTGCGGATGGCCTGCAGCGGTGTCGCGCCCGCACGCGCGCTGCGCCGCTTCTCCGGAGCAGGCTCCTCGGCCAGCGTGTTCCACGCGTTGCACGCGGGACACTGCCCCTGCCAGCGCGGCGTCTCGTTGCCGCACTCGGTGCAGAAGAAGAGCGTGCGCAGCTTCGCCATGGGCGGCTACGCAGCCTCGGGCCGCTCGGTGAACGACTCGAAGCGCGTGCACTCCTTGCGGAAGAACAGGTCGACGGTGCCGGTCGGCCCGTTTCGCTGCTTGGAGATGATCAGCTCCGCCTTGCCGACCACGCCTTTCTCCTGCGCCTCGAGCTGCGCCAGGTAGTACTCGGGACGGTACAGGAACATCACCAGGTCCGCGTCCTGCTCGATCGATCCCGACTCGCGCAGGTCGGAGAGCTGCGGCCGGTGGTCGGAGCGCTGCTCGGGCGCACGTGAGAGCTGCGACAGCGCGATGATGGGAACGTGCAGCTCCTTGGCGAGCGCCTTGAGACCACGGCTGATCGCGCTGACTTCCTGCTGGCGGTTCTCCTGCTGCTGGCCGCCCGCCTGCATCAGCTGGATGTAGTCGATGATGATCAGGCCGAGCTCCGGCTGATCGGCCTTGAGGCGACGCGCCTTGGCCCGCATCTCCAGCACGCTGATGCCGCCGGAGTCGTCGATCCAGATCGGCGCGGTGTTCAGGTGGCCGGCAGCCTGGGCAAGGCGCACATAGTCGTCGTCGGAAAGGCGGCCGCGCAGCAGGCGACCGAGGTCGACGAGCGCTTCACTGCACAGCATGCGCTGCACCAGCTGCTCCTTCGACATCTCCAGCGAGAAGACGGCGACCGGCTTCTGCTGCGTGATCGCGGCGTGCAGCCCCACGTTCATGCAGAACGCGGTCTTGCCCATGGAGGGTCGTGCGGCGACGATGACCAGGTCGCCGTTCTGGAGACCGCCGGTCATGGAGTCGAGATCCGTGAACCCGGTGCCGACACCGGTGATGCCGCCCTTGGCCGCCTGGAGCTGCTCGATCTTCTCGAACGTCGGATAGAGGATCTTCTTGATCCAGACGAAGCCCTCGCGCTCATGCGACTGCGCGACCTGGAAGATGCGCTGCTCGGCGACATCGAGCACTTCCTCCACACTGCGCTCGCCCGGCTCGTAGGAGTCGCGGATGATCGTGCTGCTCGCCTCGATCAGACGGCGCAGCAGTGCACGCTCCCGGACGATCTTCGCGTGATACTCGATGTTCGCGGCCGTCGGCACCGCGTCCATCAGCTCCGCGATGTACTCGAGCCCGCCGATCGACTCCAGCTCCTCGGTCTTCTGCAGCTCCTCGCGCAGCGTCACCGGATCGACGACACCGCCCTTCTGGAACAGGCGGGCCATCGCGCGGAAGATGCGACGGTTCGCCTCGCGGTAGAACATGGTGTCGTCGACGAACTCGATCGCCTTCGCCACCGCATTCGCGTCGATCAGCATGCCGCCCAGCACCGAGATCTCCGCCTCGGGCGCATAGGGCGCCTGCCTGTCCGGCGGGATCAGCGACACGACGTCGCGCTCGCGATCCCTCTTGTACGTCGCCGTACCGAACTCAGGCCTGCTCATCGTGAACCTTCCGCAGCAACTGGAAGTCCTGCCACGCGGTGCGCATCATCTCCGGGCTGCGCAGCAGGTACGCCGGATGATACGTCGCGATCAGGGGCGTGCCATTGAAATCGTGAATTCGACCTCGCAGGCGCCCCACACTCTCCTCGCTCGCGCACAACGTCTGCGCCGCAAACTTGCCGACCGCGATCAGCACCCTGGGCCCGATCGCTTCGATCTGTGCCCGCAGCCACGCGGACGTGCACGCATCGACTTCGTCCGGCAGCGGATTGCGATTGTTCGGCGGCCGGCACTTCAGCACGTTGCAGATGTAGACCCGCTCACGCGGGTAGCCCGCGCTCAGCAGCAGCAGGTCGAGCAGCTTCCCCGCCCTGCCGACGAACGGCAGTCCGCGCAGGTCCTCCTCCTGCCCCGGCGCTTCGCCGACCACCACCACTTCCGCGTCCGCCGCGCCATCACCGAACACAACGTTGGTACGACCCTCCGACAGCCGGCAGCGCGTGCACTGCTGCGCACTCGTCTCGAGCACCCGCAGCGCACTGCCCACCCCCGGCGCCGATGGCACGTCGACTGCCTCCGGCGCGCGCGCCGCGGGCCGTGCTGCGGGCGCTGCCGTGTCCGCGAACATCGCCGTCAGTGCCGCGCGTGCCTGCTCCCTCGTCGTGAGCCCCGCCTGCGTCTGCGCGTGCGCTTCGACCGCCGTCTCGCGCGCAACGGCGCCGGTGCGCACGGACGGACCATACGTCACCGGTTCGGGAGACGCGCTCGCACCGCCCTGCGCAGCAGCCACCACCAGTCGCCGCGCCTCACGTGCTGTCAGTGAATCGAGGAACAGGTCGGCGCCACCCAGCTCACCGACCTGTGCAAGGTAACGCGCAAGCAGCGCCGGATCGATGCTCATCTGCCGCGCCCCATGAGCTCCGCGACGCGATCCAGGATCGTTTCCGCCACTTCCGCCTTGGACTGCAGCGGCAGCGCCTCCTCGCGCTCGCTGGTGATCAGCGTGACACGGTTCGTTTCGGTCTCGAACCCCGCCCCCTCCTCGCCGGCCGGGTTCAGCACGATCAGGTCCAGTCCCTTGCGCTCGAGCTTGCCGCGCGCGTTCGCCACGCCGTCGCTGCTCTCCAGCGCAAAGCCCACAGCGACAAGGTGCGACGGCCGCGCATCGCGCGTCGACCGCAGCACGTCCGGCGCACCCTCCAGGGCGATGGCGTCGGGCGCCTGCTCCTTCTTGAGCTTGCCCGCGTGCGGCGCCGCCGGCCGGAAGTCCGCGATCGCAGCCGCCATCACGAGCGCATCCGCGTCAGGAAGCGCCGCGCGTACCGCCTGCTCCATCTCGGCGGCAGTCTCGGCGCGAACGACCTTCGCGCCCACGGGCGGATCAAGCTCGGTCGGGCCGGTGATCAGCGTCACCCGTGCACCGCGCCGCCAGGCGGCGGCCGCGATCGCGTACCCCATGCGTCCGGAGGAACGGTTCGTCAGCACGCGAACCGCGTCGACAGGCTCGCGCGTGGGGCCCGCGCTGACCACGATGTGCTTCCCGTGGAGCGGGCCGGCCGGCGAGAGCGCCCGGCCGACGTGCTCGAGGATCACGGCCGGCTCGACCATCCGGCCGGGGCCACTCCCCTCGTCCCAGGCCAGTGGGCCGACCGCCGGACCGACCAGCGTGTAGCCGAGCTCCTCCAGATGCGCCGCGTTCGCCTGCGTCTGCGGGTGCGCCCACATGCGATCGTTCATTGCGGGGCACACCAGCACGGGCGCGCGCGTCGCGAGCAGCACCGCCGTGATGAGGTCATCGGCGCGGCCGTGCGCGGCCCGTGCGATGAAGTCCGCGGTTGCGGGCGCAATGCAGACCACGTCCGCAGCGCGCGCGAGGCGGATGTGGTCGAGCGCGTGTCCCTCGGCAACGAGGCTGGAGAGGACGGGCCGGCCGGTCAGCCCCTCGAAGGAGAGCGGTCCGACAAAGGCCTTTGCGGAGTGCGTCAGAACGACATCGACCTCGGCGCCCAGCTGCGCCAGGTCACGCGCGAGCTGGATGGACTTGTAGGCCGCGATGCCGCCGGTGACGCCGAGGAGGACGCGGCGACCGGACCACGGTCGCCGCGGTGCCAGGGACGCGCCGGGGCGCGCGGACCGAGCCGGCGCACCCGAGCCGTCCATGATCAGGCGCTCTTCCGACGGCGCTTGACCAGGGTGAACTCGACGTTGCCCGAAACGAAGGCCTCGAGTGCCTGCGTCGTGAGCTTCTTCTGCGGGCGATCGCCGGGCACGGCTTCCTTGGGCAGGGCGTTGAGCTCGCGTCCGTAGCGGGCGGCGACCAGCACGCCGAGGTACTTGCTGGCGCGCTCTTCACCGGCCTTGATGGCGAGCTCGTCGGGTGTGAAAACTCTCATGATCCCCCTCGTGCAATGAATGCGCTGACCTCGTCAGCGAGGCGCGCCATTTCTTCCCGCACCTTGTCGCGCGAACCGTTCGCGCGGTGTCGTTCGGCCGTGAGGATTGCCTCGAGCACGCCCAGCGTGTCCTCGAAGCGATCGTTCACGACAACGTAATCGAACTCCTCCGCCGACTGCAGCTCGCCGAGTGCGGTGCGCAGTCGTGCGGCGCGTTCGTCGTCGGACTCGCTCGCGCGTCCGGTGAGCCGCCGGAGCAGCTCGGTGCCGGAGGGCGGCAGAATGAAGACGAGCACGGCACCCGGCACCTTGTCACGCACCTGCCGTGCGCCCTGCACGTCGATGTCGAGCATCACGGTGCGCCCCTGCGCCAGCGCGTCGCGGACGCTGCTGACGGGGGTGCCGTACCGTCTGCCGTGGACCCAGGCCCACTCGAGCAGCTCCCCGCGCTGCTCCATCGCCTCGAACTCGGCGTCGTCGACGAAATGATAATCGACGCCGTCGCGCTCGTACTCGCGCGGAGGTCGCGTCGTGGCGGACACGGAAAAGACGATTTCCTCGTGGCGTTCCACGAGCGCGCGCGCCAGCGACGTCTTCCCCGCGCCACTCGGAGCGGCGAGCACGAACGGGAGAGCGTGCGTCCAGCCCTTCACTCGACGTTCTCGACCTGCTCGCGCAGCCGCTCGATCTCGTCCTTGATGGCGATCACGCGGTGCTCGATCGCCGCGTCGTTCGCCTTGGCACCGATCGTGTTCGCCTCGCGGTGCATCTCCTGGATCAGGAAGCTGAGGCGCTTGCCGACCGGTTCGGAGGCGTCTGCTGCGACGGTCTCGCGGAACAGCTCGATGTGCGAGCGCAGTCGGACCAGCTCCTCACTGATGTCCCACCGCTCGGCGATGAGGGCGATCTCGCGCGCGATCCGGTCCTCGTCGAGCTGCTGTCCGTCCAGCAGCTCCGCCACGACGCGGCGCATGCGATCCCGTTCGGCGAGGAGCCTGGCGGGCGCGGCCTCCTCGATGCCGCGCATGGCGGCCTCGACGCCGACGAGCCGTTCCTCGAGATCCGTGGCGAGACGGTAGCCCTCGTCCTCACGCATGCGGACCGTCGCATCGGCGGCCGCTTCCGTCACCTGCCGGATGTCATCCGGATCGAGCTCGACCTGCTCGCTATCGTCCTCGAGCACGACCAGGTCGCCGAAGCGGGAGAGCAGTCGTACGTCGATCTCGCCACTCAGGCCGAGCTCGGCCTGGAGCATCCGCAGCGCCTGGAGGTACTGGCGTGCGCGCTCCAGGTCGACCTGCACGGTCGTGCCGGCGGGCAGGCCGTTCTGCTCGATGCGCAGGGAGAAGTTGACGTGGCCGCGCGACAGCCGGGAGCGCAGCCACTCCTTGACCTGCGCTTCGTAGCGTTCGATCGGCTTCGCCAGCCGCAGGTTGGCGCTGAAGAACCGATGATTGACGGTACGCACCTCGGCCCGCAGCCGGCCGGCGGCAGTGTCGCGTTCGGCCTCACCGAACCCCGTCATGCTGCGGATCATCGCCCCTCCATCGAGCCCGCAAAGGTACGCGAAGGCGGGCCGAAGTTCAACGGAGCCCCTGCGGCGCTCAGTTCAGGAAGGACCATTTCACTCCGTAGACGATGCGGGGCCCGCTGACGACCCGCCCGGGGGCATCGGCAAACGCGTGACCGCTCATGTCCTCGTAGCGGAGGAAGGCCTGAACGGAGACGATGCGGATGACGAGCCAGCCGTCGAACAGGGTGCTGCCCGGTGCAACCGCGAGGTCGGGCAGGTCAGGGCTCGCGGTGATCGGCAAAAAGAACCCGTCCCGGTCGCGCGCCTGGACGCGGGCGAGGATCTCGAGGTTGCCGGACTCGAGGGGGACCCAGTGCGCCTGGAGCGCGGCGCGCCAGCTCTGTGACGGGGTGTAGATGCTCGTGTCCCAGTCGAACCAGCTGGTGAGGCCGCCGTCCACCGACACGATGTCGCGGAAGAGCGGCAGGCGCCCGTACAGCTCCCACCCCTTGAGGTGGCCGCCGGCCAGTGGAGTCGCGGCCGAATCGAACGGCAGCCCGAAGCCGAAGAGCGAATCGCGCTCGACGTCGAGGTACGCGGCGCCGACGTCGATGCCGCGCCAGCGAAGCGAGCCGCCGGCGCGCAGCTGCGTGTGCTCGCTCTGGAGGATGTAGCGGTCGAGGTCCTCCCATGCCGGCGCGCCGGTGGAGCCGCCGCTGTACTGAGCGAACAGCGAAAGCGGCCGGACAGGCGTCAGCACACCCTGGAGCTGATAGCTGGTTGCGACGTCGTCGTCGCGCCACCGGCTGTGCTGCACCTCGCCGCCGAAGCCGAGCACGGGGTGGAGCTGGAGCCAGGAGCGTGCATCGAGCTGAGCGACCGGCAGCCGTCGCTCGTTGTTGAAGCGGAAGCCGGCCTGCAGCCGCAGCGGTCCGCGCATGATCGAGCCGCGGGTGCCAGCCTGCACGACGTCGCGCTCGATGTCCGGGGCGTCGTCAACAGCGGCGGTGAAGCTGGCGCGCGAGTGCCCGCCATACGCTTCCAGAGCGATGCCGTCGGCAGGCGCCCAGCGGGTGCGCAGGATGAGATCGCGGCGATCCAGCTCCGTCGGCCACGGAGAGGAGCCGCCCCGCTCGAACGACTGCTGACGCACCTCGAGCTGGGCACCGGCGCGCTCGCCGGTAACGCCCCACTTCACCCAGCCGGTGAACAGGTCCCCCGGCTCCTGCGCATTGATGCCCTCCGTCTCGAAGCGCTCGACGCCGGCGCCGAAGGGGCCGAACATGAACTTCGGTGCGAGGAAGACGCCGCGGAACACATTCACGCCGATCGGCTCACCGATGCCGGCCTCGATGCGGGTATACGCCTCGCCGCTGAATGGCTCGACGGTTCGCAGCACGATCCGCACACCCGCGCCACGCCGCTCGATGCGCACCGCCTCAAGTGTGCCCAGCTCGATGTGCGAGAGGTCGAACGTGGGGTCGTCGAGGGGCCAGAGCGTATAACCGTCCAGCTCGACCTCGAGGCCGCCTGCGGACGCGCCCCAGGCACTCGCGGCCTCCGGGTGCATGTACAGCCCCGTTCGCAGCGGCACGATGCCGGGAATGCGATCGAGCAGGTCGGTCACACTGAGAAAGGGCTCACGGATGAGCGCTTCCCGGTCCCATTCCCAGACGCCGGTCGCAAAGCCCGCGGGAATCACAGGCGGCATCACCGGCAGCGGAGGCGGCGGCTCCGGCGGCAGCGTGTCCTGTGCGGTCGTGTCCTGCTGCTGCCTTCCGGGCAGCGAGTCCGGCGCCTGCCGCAGCGTGTCGGCCGGGGCGCGCAGCGTATCGGCAGGAGTGCGGGCCGTGTCCGGCACCTGCGCCGCGACGCTTGCGGGAACCAGTGCACAGAGTGCAAACAGCAACGGCGCAAGAGAACGTCCCGGCGAGCGCCGGGACGTAAGAGCTGCGCGGCCCGCCGCTGACGCTGGCGAGGGAGACGCGTCGTCTGTGGCGCCTCCGGGCAGTTGCTGCATCAAGTCGCCGGCTGCGCGCGTCACGCTTCGGCGCGTGCGCGCACCCACTCGATGAACAGGCGTGTCGGCCAGCCTGTGGCGCCCTTGCGCAGGTACGGCACGGGCTCGTCGCGGTAGGCGGTGCCGGCGATGTCCATGTGTGCCCACGGCACGTGGTCCTCGACGAACTCCTTCAGGAACCAGCCCGCGGTGATGCTGCCCGCCGGGCGTCCGCCGGTGTTCTTGATGTCCGCGATCTGGCTGTCGATCTGCTCACGGTAGACGTCCCAGAGCGGGAGCTTCCAGCAGCGTTCCCCGACGCGCAGACCGACGGCGGTCAGCTCGTTGAGCAGGTGACCGTCGTTTCCCATCAACCCGATGCCGTGATGGCCGAGCGCGATCACGATCGCGCCGGTGAGTGTGGCAGCATCGACGATTGCGGCGGGCTCATAGCGGCGCGCCCAGGACAGCGCATCGGCGAGCACGAGCCGTCCTTCCGCATCCGTGTTGATCACCTCGATCGTCTTGCCGAGGTGACTGCCGATCACGTCGCCCGGCTTGACGGCAGTACCGGACGGCATGTTCTCGGCGGAGGCGACGATGCCGACGACGTCGATCTCGAGCTCCAGCTCCGCAATCCCCCGCATGGCGGCGATCACGGCAGCAGCGCCGGACATGTCGTACTTCATGTCCTCCATGCTCTGCGGCGGCTTGAGCGAGATGCCACCCGTGTCGAAGCTGATCCCCTTGCCAACGAGGACGAGCGGGCGCGCCCCCTTCGGCCCCTTGCGGTGCTCCATGACGATGAGGCGCGGCTCCTGCGCACTGCCCTGCCCGACGGCGAGGAGCGCGTGCATGCCCTCCTTCTCGAGGGCCTTCCTGTCGAGCACGGTGACCTGCAGCCCCACGTCGCGGCCGATCTGCTGCGCGCGCTCCCCGAGGTAGGTCGGCGTGACGACATTGCCGGGCCGCGTCTGCAGCTCGCGGGCGAGGTTCTCGGCGCGAGCGGTGATCCCGCCGTCACGGCAGGCACGCTCGAAGTCGCGCGCCTCGCGCTCCTCGTGTGCGAGCAGGGTGATCGATGACAGTTCGCCGCGGGGCTCGTCCTCGGCCGGCTGCGACTTCATCTCGCGGAAGTTCCAGCTCGCGAGCACGGCGGCCTGCACGGCTGCGAGGCCGGCGAAATAATCGCCCATCCCTTCGGACAGGTGGTGCACGTGGCCGACGGACAGCGCGATGTCCGTGATGTTCAGCTTTTCCGCCTGGCGCACCGCCACGCCGACGGCGCGTCGCAGCCGTTCGGCGGTATGCTCCTCCCGCTTGCCCACTCCAACCAGCAGCACGCGCTCGACACCGGGCGTACCCGACGGCGGATAGAGCAGCAGCGTGTCCTCCTTGCGGCCCGTGAAGTCGCCGCTCTGCAGGACACGCGAGATCGCCCCGTCGTACAGCTGGTCGACCTTGGCAACAAAGCCGACGGGCGACCTGTCACGCTCGAAGATGTGCAGCACGAGCAGCGGCGTGCGGATCTCTTCGATCGGTGCGTGCACGGTGCGGATCTGGAGCTCGGCCATGTCGGTCCTCCGGCGTCAGCGCTGCTCGATCGGCACGACCTCGCGCCGCTCGGGTCCGATGTACTCCGCACGCGGCCGGATCAGCCGGTTGTCCTGCCACTGCTCCATGATGTGCGCGGTCCAGCCGGCCATGCGTGCACTTGCGAAGATGTTGGTGAAGAGGTCCATCTCGATGCCGAGCGTGTAGTAGACCGACGCGCTGAAAAAGTCCACGTTCGGGTAGATCTTCTTGCCGCGCGCCTGCATCTCGCGCGCCATCACCTGCTGCACCTGCTCGGAGATGTCCAGCCAGCGCGTCTCGCCGCCGCGGGCATTCAGCCGGCCCGCGAGCTCCTTGAGGATCGGTGCACGCGGGTCGAGCGCGCGGTACACGCGATGGCCGAAGCCCATGATCTTCTCGCCACGGGCCAGTGCGTCGGTGACCCACCGGTCGGCATTCTCCGGCCGGTCGATCTCGAACAGCATGCGCATCACGCGTTCGTTGGCGCCGCCGTGCAGCGGGCCCTTGAGCGTGCCGATCGCGGACGTCACCGCCGAGTGCATGTCGGCCAGGGTGGCCGCAGTCACGCGTGCCGCAAACGTCGATGCGTTCAGCCCGTGTTCGGCATGCAGCGTGAGCGCAGCGTCGATGATGCGCTCTGCGTCGCTGTCCGGGTCCTCGCCCGTGAGCATGTACAGCAGGTTCGCGGCAAGCCCGAGATCCGCGCGTGGCGCGATCGGGTCGCGGCCCTTGCGCAGGCGATCGATCGCCGCAGTGAGCGTGACGACCTGGCCGGTCAGCCGGATCGCCTTGCGCTGGCTCGCCTCCGGCGACATGTCCTCCGCGTCCGCATCGCTGAAGGCGAGAGCGGACACCGCGGTGCGCAGCGTCGCCATGGGGTGCGTGTTCTGCGGCGCCGCGCGCACGACGCCAAGCACGCGCTCGTCGACGCCGGCGCCCTGCACCAGCTCCGAGCGGAGCCGGTCGAGGTCGGCGCGACCGGGCAGCTCACCGTACCAGAGGAGATGACAGACTTCTTCGAACGTGGTGTTGCGGGCCAGGTCGTCGATCTCGAAGCCGCTATAGATCAGGCGGCCTTCCTCCCCCATCACCTTGCTGATGCGCGTCTGCGCAGCGACGACCCCTTCCAAGCCCTTGGCGGACATCGAGACTCAACCTTCCGGCGCGGCCGGACTATGTTTCACGAATGTGCCGGGCCGCGCGGCGGCGGGATCCTCGGCCGTCAGGGCGGGCGCGTTCCGACGCGGCTGCGCGGGGACCGGCTGGCGCGGCCGAACATAGAGACCGGCCCCGTTTACGGGCAAGCCCGCGCGCGTGCGTGTATGATGTGACGCATGAGGAGGTTGAGTCGTCAATGAAGGGCATGACGGGACGCGCGGACGAAGCGCAGGAGGGCGACGACGCCATCGTGGCGCGCGTGCTGGCGGGCGACCGCAACGCGTACGCACGGCTCGTCGTGCGCCATCAGGACCTGCTGTACCGTCACGCGCTGCGCATGACCCGCGAGTCGGATGCTGCCGCCGACCTCGTGCAGGCAGCGTTCGTGAAGGCGTACGCGCAGCTGGGTCGCTGCCGGGAGCCGCAGCGGTTCGGCGCGTGGGCGTTCCGGATCCTCGCGAATCAGGCCAAGGACTGGCTGAAGAGCCGCCGGCGGCAGGATGTGTCGCTGGACGCGAACCCGCTTCCGGCGACGTCGGACGACGATCCGACGCTGGATCTCGAGCGGAGCGAGCTGAGAGCGCTGCTGGATGCCGCCCTGGCGGAACTGCAGCCGGGGTTGCGCGAGGCCTTCGTCCTGAAGCACGTCGAAGGACTGGCGTACGAGGAAATGGCCGCGCTCATGAATGTGTCGGTGCCCGCCCTCAAGATGCGGGTGCACCGTGCCCGACAGATGTTGCAGGACGCACTCCAGGAGGTGCGCTGATGCATCCGGATCTGCAGAAGTACATGGATGGTGAGCTGCCGCGAGAGGCGCTGTCGCCCGACCTGCAGGTCGAGGCCGACGCGTGGGACCGGCTCACGGACGCCGCGCTGGACCTCCGCAGCGAAGCCGCGCCGGCCGACCTGGTCGGGCGGGTGCTGGCCGCCCTGCCGGCGGAGCCGGAGCGCGCCCGCTGGCGGAGCGCGCTGGACTCGGGCGTGGAGTGGATGCTCCGGCCCCGCGAGGTGCGCCTGCGGCCCGTGTACGGGCTGCTCGCAGCGGCGGCGCTCGCGGGAATCCTCTTCCTGCGCGGCGCCACCGTGATCGAAGACGCGACCGTGCCGGCCGACCGCGGGGTCGGGCCGAGCACCGTCGTCGCGCCCGATGCCGCACCGCAGGACCCCATCGTGTATGTGCGGTTCGCATTCCGGGCGCCCAGCGCGCGGTCGGTCTCGCTGGCCGGTGACTTCAACGACTGGGAAGCGGACGCGCTGGCGCTGCTGGACGCGGACGGCGATGGAGTCTGGACCGGCACCTTCGCGTTGCAGCCGGGCGTGCACAAGTACATGTTCGTCGTCGATGGCGAGCGCTGGGAAACGGATCCCGGCGCGGAACGGCACATGGACGACGGCTTCGGCATGCGTAACGCACTGATCGCAATCGCGCCGCCGGTACGGAGGGCGATCTGATTCGAAGCGCCGCGAGCGGCGCTTCGCTGATCCTCCTGCTTGCGACAACCTTTCCCGTGCATGGCCAGCGCGCTCGCGCCTGGATCGACGCCAGCGCGAGCACGACACAGCCACCGGCAGGCGTGGTTGCCGATGCCGCAGCCTACGGGTTGCTCGGCGTGCGTGCAGAGCTGGATGCGTCGCCCGCGCTCACGCTCGGGGCGCGCGGCCAGGCCGGCGCGGGCGCTCGCAGGACCGATGGCCGCTGGGTGTACGGCGAAGCAACCGCCGCGTGGGTGCAACGCGTCGGTCCGATCACGCTGCCAGTGGACGCGAGCGGCCTGCTGCTTCGATACACGGATCCCTACGAGTACGATGCGCGCGTGCTGCGCCTCCAGCCCGGCCTGCGGGCGAGCCTCCGCCGGGTGCAGCTCACGCTGCAGGCCGATTTCGCGCGCGGCGACTGGTCCAGCCGCTACCCCGACACGACGCAGACAGACGGTTTCCTGGAGAACGACGGCGTGATGCGCATCGACGGCGCGGAGCTGTCGGCCGCGTCGTGGATCGGAGCCGTGGACGTCGAGCTCGGCGTCGGTGTGCGCAACGCGACGAACGGCACGCGCGATGGTCGCTACACGACGCTGCACACGACCGCGTCCATGCCGGTCGGTCCGGCCACTGCGTTCGGTACGGTGCGGCTGCAGGAAGCGGGGAGCGGAACCGAGACCGGCGGTGAGCTCGGCGCGATGCTGGAGCTGGGATCGCGCACCACGCTGATTGCGCTGCTCAGCGAGCCCGTGACCGATCCCCTGTACGGAACACGCTCCGGCTTCGGCGCGAGTATCGGCGCGAGCATGCGGCTGCATGCGACGCCGGGGCGGGCCGGCATTGCGGTGATCGGCCCGCCCGCGGCCGGTCGGCGGTCCGTGACGCTGCGGGTGCGGGCTCCCGCCACGCCGGTCGTGTCGGCGGCCGGCAGCTTCAACGGCTGGACGCCCGTCGCGATGCGCCGTGACGGTGAGGAATGGACCCTGACGCTGCACCTGGAGCCAGGGTCGTACACGTTCGCCTTCCACAGGGCCGACGGAAGCTGGTTCGTGCCCGATGACGCGCCGGGCATCGTCGACGACGGGTTCGGTCAGAGGAACGCAACGCTGGTCGTGCCGCCCCTGTGACGCCTGGGGGGTATCAGGCGTCTATAGAGGCGGAGAGGAGACCACCCATGAGCCATCGCCAACCGATGAAGGCTGCTCTGAACTGCGCTCTGCTCGCGTTTGCCCTGATCGCCGCACCGGCGATCGCACACGCGCAGGCGGACGGCGCAGCGCGTGCACGCGCAGGACTCGATGCCGCAGCGGCCGCCCGTTTCGATGCGACGCTCGAGCGCGCACGGCGCGACGGGCTGCCGACCGAGCCGCTGGTGAACAAGGCGCTCGAGGGCATTGCAAAGCAGGTTCCTTCCGCGCGCATCATCACGGCCGTCGAGCAGCGGCTCGCCGGCCTCGGCCAGGCACGCGCCGCACTCGGCGGCCCGGCCGCACCGGGCGAGATCGAAGGCATCGCGGACGCAATGCAGCGAGGCGTGGGGGCGGAGGCCGTCCGGGCATTGCGTGCGCAGGCTGGCGACGAAGCTCCCGTCGCGGTTGCTGCACACGTGCTTGCAGACCTGCAGGAGCGAGGCGTACCGACGGACGTGGCGCTCGAGGTCCTCGGCGCGTGGCGCTCACGTGGCGGACGACCCGATGATCTCCCGGAAATCCCCGCCGGCGTGGATCGGCTGCTGCGCCAGGGAATGGACCCGGCGCAGGCCGGCTCCGCGCTCGCCGCAACCATGCAATCCGGGAACGCCACGCCTGGCCGGCCCGCCGCGCCCGGCGCCCGGGGGCGCCCCGACCGGCTCCCCGTCCAGCCGCCGGTGGATCCGGGCAGCAACCCGGGGCGCGGCAAGGGCAAGGGCCGGAGCGGTCCCCCGCCGGGAGCCCCGCCCGCCTGACGCTGCCGAGCACCCTGAGTTCCGCTTACCGAAACCCCGCCGCCAGGGGCGCTCCGCGCGCCCACGGCGGCCCCTCTGGCCAGCATCATGCAAAGCCGCCACTCTGAACCGTTCGTTCTGACGAGGAGGAGTGGTGCGGACCTGGAGGTACCTGGCAGCGGGCTCGATCCTCGCCGTCGTCGCATGCGGTGACGGCGAACAGCCGCAACAGAACGTCGTGCCGGCCGTTACGCGCGATGCGCAGCTCCTGTACACCCTGCAGGCGGGCACCGAATGGATCGGTGCCGTCGGACGCGACGCCCAGGGGCGCGCCTCGAGTGCGGCTGCACGCCAGTTCGCAGCGACACTCGCAGCGGATCATCAGGGGCTGCATTCCGCGTTCGAAGATGCGCAGCGCGCGGAGCTGCGCCCTGTTGAAAGCGGCGTGGGGCAGGAGCTGATTACCAACGCCCAGACGACGCGCGTCGGCCTGCAATCACTGGAGGGCGCTGCCTACGACCTGGCGTTCGTCGAGAGCACGGTCCGGCTCCAGCAGCAACTGCTCTCGGCGATCGAGCGCGACGCGTCGGTTCTGCAGGATTCGGCCCTGCGTCGGCTCGCCGAGCAGACGCGGCCTACGCTGCAGGCACACATCCAGCGCGGACGCCAGCTCCTGCCGGAGCTGCGGGCAGCGGAATCCGGAGCCGGAGCCATACAGACGGCGTCGACAAGGGAACGTGCAGCGGGTCAGCAGACGGGTGGGACGGCAGAGGCGCGCTCCCCACAGGGCTCACGACCGCAGCCTACGCCGCGCCCCCCGGTCAGCGAGCCGCCGCCGGTGCAGCGCGATACCGGCTCGATTCGGCAGCCAGCGCGTTGACGATTTCGGCTGCGACCGCCGCCCGGTCGAGCGCCCGCGCAACCTCGCCGCGCGCGAGCGCGCTGATCGCCTGGTCCAGGTAATCCCGGGCGACCACACGGCGCCGCTCGTCGGCAAACCCCTGCAGGGCCTTTTCGGCTGCGACCACCGCACCGACATGCCGCCTCACCCCGCTCTCCCCCATCCGCTGGGCAACGATCCGGACCTGCCGCTCGCGCACCTGCTGGAGTCGGTCATGCGCACGTACGCGACCACCGTCCGCGAGCGCTCCCTGTGCCTCGCGTACCAGCGTCTGGTGCTCGGCGAGCAGGGCCCGGGCAGCACGCGGACCGGCTGATTCGCGCACCTCCGAAATCGTCGCCGCGAACAGTTCATCGAGTGAGGGCAGGCGTTCGACGGAGCGGAGTATCTGATCGAGGCGGGCCAGAACGTCGGCAGCGTCGAGGGCCGTCGCCAGTACGTCCACCGGCTGCGATCCGCTCCGCGCCAGCAATGCATCCGCGTCCTGCACCAGCACGGCGGCACGGGTGACATCGTGTCCGCCGGTGCGCAGCACGTCCAGTCGCATGCGGGCGTCGTCCACAGCGCCGCGGACCTGGTGCACGATGTCATCGATGCGCGCGTCGCCAAGCGCATAGGCCATGAACGCGACCTGGGCGTCGCGATGCATCTGTTCCGCAGCCAGCTGCGCGGCGGTGTCAGCACGTTCCTGCGCCGCGCGCGCTGCCGCGGAATGGGCACGCAGCGACGCAGTGCGGCGCCACAGGAGCTGCGACCCCTCCGTTTCGATGACGGCATCGATGGCGGCGCGGAAGACTGCCGAGCGCGAGTATGGCGACACCTGTGCGCTGAGGCCGGTCTCGGTTGCGTGCAGCCCTGTCGTATCGGTTACATCCGTCGGCAGATCACCGCACGCGGCGGGGAGTGTTGCCACCAGTGCCAGAAGTGTTCTGCGCAGGCGCATCGGGTGCAGGGCGTGAGGGACGGGCACAGCAAACGGCTCCTGAAAGTTCAACGGCGCGCCGCGGCGCCGCAAGCCTGACGGCATCGAGCACGCGTTCCAGGTGCACACAAGCGACCGATGTCGGCGGCGCGCCCCGTTGGTGCACGACGGCGCCGCCGATCCGAAGACCGACGGCGCCGCCCGTGCCGCATCGACAACCGCTACTGCCAGGTCACCGTCTGCTGGATCGTATGACCGCAGACTTCGCCGGACAGCGTACGCTCCCGATCGACGAAATCCGTGGAGGAGAACAGATCGACGACGCAGCGCCCCTCGCGTCCGTCGTCCGCCGCCCAGGTGAATGCGCCTTCGACCGAGTTCGTCCACGGCGTCGTCGCCACGCCACCCTCTGCGGCCGCGTACACCCCGACCTGCAGGTTGGGATCGCCATCGAACGTGATGACGGCATCATCGCCGGCAACGGCACAGCCGTCGTGAGTCAGCGCGCCGGTCGCGTCCAGCTCGAATGCCTGCGCCGGCTCGTCGTAGTCGACGTCGATGTTCAGCGAGACCTGCACGCTCCCGCCCTGCGGGCAGGGATGCGAGGAGGTCTGGGTGAAGTGGATCGTGCCGGAGCCCTCCCCGGTCTCCGTCACTTCGGTGATTCCCTCCGTCGTCGCAGCCTCGCCGACCGCGAACACGTTGCTCGCGACGGCCTGCGCCTCGACGCGCGTCATGGAATCGCCCTCCGTGCCTGTGGGATCGTCGTCGCATGCGGCAAGGAGTGTGACCGCTGCGAGTCCGAGAATCCAGGTACGTTGCATCAAGCCTCCTGCGGTTCGTCCGGATCGACACTGATCCGTTGCCTGGCGGCCGCGGCCCGGTGACCGGGCAGCTGCTCCCTTCCGTGGCGCGCGGCCTCATGCACTCGCGGTGCCGCACGTTGTGTCCGGCGGCCCAGTTCAGCCCGGGGAACCGAAGCGGGCCAGTTCTCCCGCGAGCACGTCGCCCAGTGTACGCGCAAACCCCTCGATATGATCCGTGCGCCCGCGACTGTCGGCCAGCAGCGGGTTCATCGCGGTGCAGCGGATCACGCTGACGCCACCGGCCCGCTGATAATCGGCTTCCGCAAAGCCGAGCCGCTCGACGATCGGCACCGCGGAGGCACCATACTCGCCCGCCCGCAGCACGGTCTTGGTCACGAAGTACTCCAGCTCCCTCGTGGTTCTGCCGTGACCGACACTCATCGCGGCGTACACCGCATCGCAGAAGGCATTCGTCGCTTCCAGCGTCGCAAGGTCGGGATGGCCCACGGCGAAGCAGACGATGTTGAGATCCGGCTGCGGCAGCGGTACGAGGCGGAACGGCGTCCAGTCGCCGTGCGCGATGCGACGGTGCAGCACCAGTGCGCCGCGTGCGCTCTCCGCGACGAGCAGCCCGTAGCCGCTCGCATCGAGTGGCAGCACCTTGTGCGACATCCACACGCCTGCGGCCGCGGCGCCCGGCTTGGAACCCTCGAGGATGAAGCGCCCGATGTACTGCGTTTCCGGCGCGCCGGGATGGAACACGTAGGGCGCGTCTGCCGCGACCAGATCGCGCACGCGCGGATCCCGGAACGACACGGCGCCCGCCGGATACGGCGCGTACCCGAGCTTGTGCGGATCGATCGTGACACTGTCCGTGTGCTGCAGCGCGGCGAGCGCATGGAAGACGTCAGGCTGGGGCCAGACGTCCTCACCGGCGCGGATGCACGCGTCCTCGTGCGTGCGCCTTTCACCGTCCGGTCCGTACAGCACGGACGCGGCATAGCCACCCCACGCGGCATCGGCGTGCAGATGGAACGACACACCGAAGCTGCGCGCGGCGTCGGTACGCACCTCGACGACCCGGTCGAGCCGGTCCACCGCACTCTCCTCCGTGGTGCCGATGACGGATACGCAGGCGATGACCGGCTGGCGCCGGGACGCGAGCTGCTCGAGCGTCCCGTGCAGTGCATCGATGTCCATGCGGAAACACTCATCCACCGGCACGTGGACGAGCTGCGCGCCACCGATCCCGAGTGAGCGACAGATCTTTTCCCAGGAGTAGTGCCCCGTCGAGGAAACGAGAACCACGCCAGAAGGCAGTGCGTCGCCGAACTGCGACGCGAGACGCAACCCGAACTCCTGGTAGCCGAGCCGCGCAAGCGAATGATCGCTGATCAGGCCACCGACGCGGGCCGGGTCGTCCGCACGCGCCCGCAGCGCACCCGGCAGATCGAGTGCGGCGCCGTTCGGAATGTTCAGCAGCTCCCAGAGCGGCAGGTCCATCAGGTTGCCACCCGACCCGTCGGCAAGGGTGACATCCAGCGAGACGATGCCGAGCGACTCGGCAGCCCAGCGCACTGCGACGGGCAGGTACTTGATGTTCCGCGCGACCCAGATCGCCTCGAAGTTGGCAACGGTGCCGCCCGACGTGATGTGACCCCACTGATGAGCCGGGTCGTAGCCGATCATGCGCGCGAGCTGCGCCGCGACCTCCAGCTCCAGGCGCGTGGTTACCGGCGACGCCTCGGCCGCGACGTTGTTCGGGTTGTACAGCATCGCGGCGAAGTAGCCGATCAGGCTCGCCATCGTGAGGTCGGCCGACATGTGCCCGATGTAGCGCGGGCTGAAGAACGGTACGCCGGCCTTCAGCTCGCCGAGCAGGCCGAGCAGCTCCTGCGACAGGATCGATGTCGCGCGTTCGTATGCGGGTGTGCGCTTGTCCAGCTCGCGCAGGACGAAGCCGTCCTCCGGATGGAAGTTGCGGCGCCAGAAGACGTGGTCGCGGAAGGCTTCGAGCAGAAGCCGCTCGAAGACGTCGGCGTTCTCGGCCTTGGGTCCCAGGAAAATGGAACCGAGATCGAGATCGCCGGCGTCGTCGCGTGGTGCGTCGTGCGTCACGGATGGATCATGCCCGAACGGACGGGCGATCCGATGCGCGGCGCATTCCCGGTGGCGTGGCAAGGTCCGCCGTGCTGATCGTGCGCGACTCGAGCGGCTGTCCGTTGCGACGCACGACGTAGCTCTCCATCGCGTAGTACTCGGGCAGCCCGAGCTGGTCGACGTACGCCGCTGTCGCCGTGTTCCGCTCCTGCACACGCTGCCAGAACTCGCGGTCGTCGTGCCCCGGGAAGGGTGCACGATCCTTCTGGCTCTGGTGCTTGAAGATCGCGAGGATCTTGAGCTTCAGCTCGTCCTGCGAGAGCGGCACCAGGATATCCGACTCGCCCACCGACCACTCCTGCCACGCGCCCCGGTAATACCAGATCGTCGGCGCCTCGCCCGAGTACTGCTCGAGCGCCGCGTGCACCGCCTCCAGGCACATGCGGTGCGTGCCGTGCGGGTCGGACAGGTCGCCGGCGGCGAACACGTGCGTCGGTCGGTGCTCCTCGAGCAGATCCAGCACGATGCGGACGTCCTCCGGCTTGATCGGATCCTTCTTGACCTTGCCTGTCTGGTAGAACGGCAGGTTGAGGAAACGGGCCTGCTCCCGCGACATGCCGAACGTCTCGATGCCGGAAACGGCTTCCGCCTCGCGGATCGACTTCTTGATCGCCTGCAGCGCGGGCGGATCGATCTCGCCCGGCTTGCGCTGCGCAAACCAGCGCTCGATCTCGTCGGTCAGCTTCAGCATCTCGGTGTCGTGCAGATCGAAGTCTCGATCCACGCGGCGCAGGAAATCGAGGTAGCGTCGCACCTCGTGGTCGAACACCGCGATGTTGCCCGACGTCTGGTACGCGACGATGATGTCGTTGCCATTCTCGTGCAGCTTGTTCAGCATCCCGCCCATCGAGATCACGTCATCGTCGGGGTGGGGGCTGAAGACGACGATGCGCTCGTTGTGCGGCAGCCGGCTCTTGCCTCGGACCTTCGCGAGCAGCGCGTTGAACACCTCGCCGTTCAGCGGCCCGGGCTCGCCGTAGCGCGACAGCAGTGAGCTGAGGTGGTGCTCCCGGTAATCCAGCGCGTCCAGCTTGAGCAGCGATTTGCCCGTCGTCTCGCTCAGCCAGATGAGCGCGCGGATCTCCAGCTCGCGATCCCAGCTCACCTCACTGACGACCCACGGCGTGGCGATGCGGGTCAGCTCGGCCGCCGCGGCACGGTCGAGATAGAACGTCGCATTCGGGTGCTTCTGCAGGTATGTCGCCGCGACGTCCGGTGAGATCTGCCCCTCGACCGCGCGCTTCACGATGGCTGCCTTGTGCTCGCCCGTCGCGAGGATCGCGATCTCCTTGGCCTCCATGATCGTCGCGACGCCCATCGTGACCGCCTCGAGCGGCACGTTGTGCTCGCCGAAGAAGTCAGGAGCTGCGTCGCGGCGGGTCAGGGTGTCGAGCGCGATCACGCGTGTCCTGCTCTCGAAGCCGGAGCCCGGCTCGTTGAATCCGATATGGCCGGTCTTGCCGATGCCCAGGATCTGGAAGTCGATACCGCCGGCGTCACGGATCGCCTGCTCGTAGCGGGCGGCCTCGGCCTCCACCTCCTCGCGCGGTACATCACCGCGTGGGAAGTGGATGTTCTCCGGCCTGATGTTCACGCCGTCGAACAGGTTTTCTTCCATGTAGCGCCGGAAGCTGTGGATGCTGTCCGGCTTCATCGGGTAGTACTCGTCCAGGTTGAAGGTCACGACGTTCGAGAAGTCGAGCCCTTCCTCCTGGTGCATCCGGATCAGCTCGCGGTAGATCTCGATGGGCGTGCTGCCGGTCGGCAGCCCCAGCACCGTCGGCTCGCCGCGGCCGTTCCGTTCGCGGATCAGCTCGGCCACCCGGTCCGCAATGAGACGTGCAAAGTCGCCATGCGCTTCCACGATGACGACGCGGATCTTCTCGCGTACGGTTGCCGCGGAGGGGCCGCGGGGTGTATCGATTCCGGTCGTTGCTGACATTGGCATCCTCGTCCAGGTGGCCCGCCGCTGCAGCCGGCCACACATGCAACTCTCGTGAAACGCTCATTATGAAGCGACGTACCTTCCTCCGCCACACCGGCGCCGCCCTCGGTGCTGCCGCGCTCGGTCCCACAGCGGTCCACGCCGCGGCAGCGGGCCCGGCTCAGGCCGCGCTCCTGCTGCGCGGCGCCATCGTGTACGACGGTACCGGGGCGTCGCCCTTCGAGGCGGACGTGCTGGTCGCGGACGGTCGGATCCGAGAGGTCGGGTCCCGCCTGGCCGCGTCGGGCGCAGAGGAGGTGCGCCTGGCCGGTCTCGCCCTGGCGCCGGGGTTCGTGGATATCCACTCCCATACGAGCACGCAGGTGCTCGCGAACCCGCGAGCCGAAAGCAAGCTGCTCCAGGGCGTCACCACGGAAGTCGCAGGGCAGGACGGCAGCTCGGTCGGACTGTGGACCGATGAGGAATTCGAGGCGGCGCGGGAGCGCTATCGGCGCGACGGCGTCGACCTGCAGTTCCGCGACGTCGCAGGATTCCTGGCCCAGGTGGACCGCCAGGGCGCGGCGCTCAATATCGCCAGCATGATCGGCACCGGCAGTGTGCGCGGCTTCGTCGTGGGTGAGGATGACCGGCCGGCGACGCCGGATGAAATCGCACGGATGCGCACCCTGGTCGCGGACGCGATCGCGGGCGGCGCATGCGGCATGTCCTCCGGCCTGGAGTACACCCCGGGCGGCTTTGCATCCACGGACGAGCTGATCGCCCTGGCCGGAGCGCTGCGCGGCACGGGACTGCCATATGCGAGTCACATGCGCAACGAGGACGACCGGCTGCTCGCGGCGATGGAGGAAGCGATCCGCGTCGGCCAGGGCGCTGGCGTGCCGGTGCAGATCTCCCACCTCAAGGCACAGGGGCAGCGGAACTGGTGGAAGGCGGACCTCGCGCTCCGGCTGATCGAGGATGCACGTGACGCCGGGATCGACGTCATGTTCGACGTCTACCCCTATGTCGCTTACAGCACCGGACTTTCGAACCTGTTCCCGATCGACGCGCTCGACGGCGGCACGGAGGCGTTCCGCGGGCGACTGCGCGACCCGCAACGATCCGCTGCGCTCCGGCAGGCAGTGCTCGCCAAGGTCGAGAGCCTGGGCTCCTGGGACTCGGTGCAGGTCACGTCCACCGGTTCGGAGGAGTACGCGTTCGCCCGCGGCAAGCGACTGGGGACACTCGCGGCCCAGCGCGGCGTCGACCCGTACGACCTGCTCGTGGAAATCCTGCTGTCCGGCGGCGGCGGCATGGTCGGCTTCGGCATGAGCGAAGAGAACGTGCGCAAGTTCCTCGTGCATCCACTGGCGATGATCTGCTCCGACGGCGGCGCATACACCGTCGACACCAGCAGCTCACCGCATCCGCGCAACTTCGGCACGTTCCCGCGCGTGCTGGGCCATTACGTTCGGGATGAGCGGCTCATGCCGATGGAAACGGCGATTCACAAGATCACGATGATGCCGGCCCGCAGAATCGGCGTCACCGACCGCGGAACGATTCAGCCCGGGATGGCCGCGGACCTCGTCGCATTCGACCCTGCAGCCATCATCGATCGCGCAACCTTCGAGGCGCCGAAGCAGTACGCGACCGGCATCCGGCACGTGATCGTCAACGGCACGTTCGTCCTGCGCGAGGGGGAGTACACCGGTGCGTACCCGGGCCGTGCGGTGCGGCCGGCGGGCGCCGCGAGCGGATGAGTGATGGCCGCGTCGCGCTGGCGGCAGCGCTCACCGGCGCGGGCGGCAGCGCTCACCGGCGATTACGGGAACGGCGTCGCGCTGGCGGCAGCGCTCACCGGCGCGGGCGGTCGTAGGTGCCGCGGAGGAGTGCTTCCTCGAGCACATGTCCCTGCATCGCATTCTCGAGCTGCGTGCGCGTTGCGCCCGGCTCCAGATCGAGCTCGGTGTCCAGCGCGTAGAGCATGAAGCGGTACGTGTGGCGTCGATCCGGTGGGCAGGGCCCGCCGTAGCCGATCCGCTTGAAGTCCGTTGTTCCCTGCCGTGCGTTCCCGAACGACTCGAGCGTTCTGTCCGTCGGCACGTTCTCGGGAAGCTCGCCGACGCCGGTCGGCAGATTCCACAGCAGCCAGTGCACGAACGTCCCCACCGGTGCATCCGGATCGTCCACGATCAGCACGAGGGTGCGCGCATTCTCCGGCACTCCGTCGAGCGTGAGCGGCGGCGAGATATCCGCGCCGTCACACGTGAAGCGCATCGGGATCTCCGCGCCGTCCTCGAAGGCTTGCGATGTGATTCGCATTCTGACCTGCCGTGCAGGGGCGGGTTCGTCCATCGGCGTACGCGCGTGCAGGTTCTGCACCCGTCATACCCGAAACGCCCTGCCCTCCGCCAGAAAGCGATGCAGCAAAGTTCGATCCCCGGAGGCAATGAGCTGCCGCAGAGTCTCGATCTCTCGCGTGAGGCGGTCCAGCGCATCACCGACGTTCGATGCATTGTCCAGCAGGATGGCGCTCCACATGTCGGGATCACTCGCCGCCAGTCGCGTCGTGTCGCGGCCGCCAGGCCCGAGCTGATCGCCGGCGATGTCTGCGGCCAGCAGCGCCCGCGCAAGCGCACTCGCGGTCGCCTGCGGAAGGTGGCTCGTCCAGGCGAGCAGAGCGTCGTGCTCTTCTGCATCGATGAGTTGCGGCTTCGCGTCCAGGCGCTGCCAGAAATGCCAGGCCCGGTCGCGGAGGGTCGGGGCAACACCGGCTGCCGGGCACAGGTACACGGTTGCACCCCGGAACAGGCCCTGCCCCGCAGCAGCCAGGCCGGAGCGGTGGTCCCCCGCGAGCGGGTGGGCACCGACGAAGCGGGACCCCAGCGCACTCGCGTCCGCGGCGCGGACGATCGACGTCTTGGTGCTGCCGACATCCATCACGAGACACTGCGGGTCGAGTTGCGCGACTCCATCGAGCACCTCCAGTGTCGCGTCGACCGGAACCGCGATCAGCAGTACGTCGACCTCCGGGAGGCGCTCGAAACGGCTGCCCAGTGGGCCCTGGATCACTCCGGCAGCCAGGCCTCGCTCGAGCGCCAGCGGGTCTCTGTCGTGGGCGAGCACTCGAACGCCAGCGGCCGCGAGATCGTGCGCGATCGAACCGCCTATCAGGCCGAGGCCGACGATCCCGACCGTCGCGTCCACGAATGCTGCGTCGGCGATGTCCGCGGCCCGGATGAGCTCTGCCTGCCCCTGCGTATCCGCCGACATCAAGCGCCCTGCTGCGCCCGCCTCGCGCTCGCGATCAGCTTCCAGAACACCGCTCGCACGTCCTCTTCGTCGAGATCATGATCGCGGGCAAGCGCGGCCGCGCGACGCACGACGGCCGCCTCCCGAGCGGGGTCCAGTGTCGGAATCCCGGCCGCCCGTTTCGCTGCACCGATGGCGCGGGCGAGTCGCTCCCGCTCGGCCAGCAGTCGGACGAGCTCGGCGTCCAGTTGTTCCAGCTCACGACGCAGCGCAACGAGTGCGGCCGGTGCGGATTCGTCCGGTGTGTTCATGCGGCTGCAGCAGCTTCCGGCGCGTGCAGCGAACGACCCGCAGCCGCCGCGAATGGCTTCAACTGCTCCATCAACTGCGCGAACTGCGCCGGATGAAGCGACTGATCGCCGTCGGAGAGCGCAAGCTCCGGCTCCGGGTGCACCTCCACGATGAGCCCGTCGGCGCCCGCTGCGACCGCGGCAAATGCGAGCGGCGCCACCAGCGATGCACGACCACCGGCGTGGCTCGGATCTACGATCACCGGAAGGTGCGTCTCCGCCTTGAGCACGGGAATCGCGGCAACATCGAGCGTGTTTCGCGTCATCGTCTCGAACGTGCGGATCCCCCGCTCACACAGCACCACTGCAGCGTTACCCTGCGCCATGACGTACTCCGCCGCCATCAGCAGCTCATGCACGGTAGCGGACAGTCCCCGCTTCAGCAGCACCGGCCGCTGCACGCGGCCGACCTCGGCGAGCAGCGAGAAGTTCTGCATATTGCGCGCACCGATCTGCAGCATATCCGCATGCTCCGCCACGAGCTCCACCTGCCGCGGATCCATGACCTCCGTCACGACAGGCAACCCCGTCTCCGTGCGCACCTCCGCCAGTAGTCGAAGCGCCTCCACGCCCAGCCCCTGGAACGCATACGGCGATGTCCGCGGCTTGAATGCTCCACCCCGCAGCATCCCGGCACCCGCGGCACGCACCGCGTGAGCAGTCGTGCGCAGCATCTCGTGGGACTCCACCGAGCACGGTCCGGCTACCACTGCTAACCCGCTCCCCCCGAACACCGCCTGCGCTCCGTCGCCAGCGCGTACGGTCGTCTGCCCTGCCGCGAACTCGCGCGATGCCAGCTTGTACGGCTTCATCACCGGGGTGACCGACTCCACCCCGGGCAGGCTCAGAAGCGAAATCTCGCGCAGCCGAGTCTCGTCTCCGATGCAGCCGATGATCGTGCGCTGTTCACCGCGCGACACATGCGTCTGCATCCCGAGCAACTCCACCCGCTCACGGATGTGATCCAGCTCTGCCTCTGTGATACCCGACCGCGTTACGATGATCATGGTCCCCCTCCGCCGCCGCAGCGCACGGGAAAAAAGAAAGCGGCCCGTGGAGTCTTCCACGGGCCGCTCGTGCGATGCCGGTACCAGTCGCGCTATGCGCGCAGACGCCGCCATTCACGACCCGTGTGCGGGGTCGCAAAATAATAGTAGCGGGCGGCTGCGAAGTACCGGTTCGTCATACCCGAATCGTAAACCCGAGCGGCAGTGCCGCGCAAGTAGGGGCGCTCGCGACCGTGGCGGAGTGGGCGCACGCAATGGTGGAGCGGCGGTGCACGACGGATGATATCGCTGACATCGATGCGGCCGGACGGCGGTCTACGGACGGCAAAGGCCGGGCGGACGGCGACGTGGGCCGGCGCGTGCGGATGGCGGCGCGCCCGACGCGGGACGACGGCGGCGCGCGCCCGACGCGGGACGACGGCGGCGTGCGCCCGACGCGTACGGATAGCGCGCTCATCACACCCCGGTCTCCCTCTTCGACTGTTCGCGCAAGATGTTGGGACGATCGCCGGTGCTCATTCAGACATGGTGACGCCCCGGTTGCCCACCAATCCGTCTGGAATGTCACCACATCCGAGTTCAGAATCGCAGACGGCAGCTGTCCTGACCGCGATCCGCCTCGCCCGCTTCAACAAGGGCATCCGATGCGTGCATTGCGGATCCCAGGAAATTGTACGCTGGGGCACATTCCGGCAGCGGCAACGGTACCGCTGCAACGACTGCCGGCGAACGTTCAGCGACCTGACCGGCACACCCGCAGCGTGGTGCAAACGACTCGATCGATTGCCTGCTTATCGCGACTGCATGACCCGGAGCATGACGTTGCGTGCAAGCGCCAGCGCGGTGGGTGTGCACCTGACCACGTCGTTCCGCTGGCGCCACAGGTATCTCAACGCAATGCAGCCGCTCGAGACCGTTGTCATGACGGGCCTGCTGGAGGTGGCGGAAAGCTGGATCCTGTGCGCGGATACGGCCCCAAGATTTCGTGGACGCCCCCGGCGACGTCCTCGCCGAACGATGCTCCATCCACTGGGACGACGAAGCTGGCTATGCTGTATGCGGGACCGATCTGGCCGCTCGATCACGCTATATGTCGGAGAGGATCGTCCCAGCCGTGTCGAGTGGACCGCGCTGCTGGAAGAGATGACACATGCGCCGACGGGAATCATAGGACAGCTCGGCCCACTCAGGGAAGCACGAGTTGCTGCCAGGGAGTTCGGCATTCCCGCGCATCGCGCACGCAGCCCCCTGCGCAACCCGGTGACGCTGCTGCTGAGTACCGAGGGTGCCGTCGGGCTCCTGCATCGGTTGCGACGCTGGGTCCATCGGTTTCGAGGTGTGACACGCAGATACCTGTCAAATTACATCCTGTGGCACGACATGCTCGATGTGCATCGCACGACCGACTTCCGCCTCGACAGGATGTTCTGCTGGCCACTTGATGCATCCAGGGAGCCCGAAGCGACATGGTGAGCGCAAGGTCGGGTCGTTTCGCCCGATTCGGGCCAACACTTTCCGCGAACAGTCGCAGACGACCCGCGGCGACACTGCTCCCTGCCCCGACCCACGGCGCGTCCTCCCACGCCTCCCACGCCTCCCACGCCTCCCACGCCCTCCCACGCCCTCCGCGCCGTGAGTCCGAAGAACTCACGCCCGCGCCGTCAGATCGTGACGAAGCGGTACATCAGTCGGATGAGGCGATAGGCAGCACCCATGTCGGGCGCTGTGAACTCAACCGTGTAGCCATCGACCTGTCGCACGCCCGGTATGGCCTCCAGGATCTGCGGACGCGTAACCTCGTCGAACCGGATCCGGACTTCGATCGAGCCCCGCACATCCCAAGGCCTGGCACGTTCCAGCGTTGCGAGTGCGCGCCGCGTCGTCGTCGCCAGCTCATCCTGCACCTGGCGCGGGTGACGCAGCCGGGCCGACTGCGGTGTCACGGCAGTCTTGGTGACAACCGTCGCGGCCGGCACGTTCTCGGTGAACTGAGCCGTGAATGCCGAGTCACCTGCGGCGAGGATGACCGGTACGCCGACAGAGCCCGCGTATGCGGCGTTCATCTCCCCTTCACCTGCTTCGATGCCGTTGATCCAGAGTCCCTTGACGCGACCGGACCCCGTATGAGCCAGGAAGCCGCGCGGCGTTCCAGCGCGGGCATGGTAGCCCAGGAAGATGGCGGCGTCGAACGTCGCATCCAGCCCCTCGACCATCCCGAGCGGCTTGATAGCGCCCTGGATGTACGTGGTGCGCGGGTCCAGCTCTGTGTGCAGCAGGTTCTGCATGTCGCCGTGCGAGTCGTTGATCACGATCTCCGCGGGCCCGGTCGCCAGAATGGCGGACACCACGGCATTCACTTCGTCGGTCATCAGGCGACGTCCGGTCGCGTAATCCTTGCCCGTTGCGGATGTCAGATTGCTCGTGCCAATGCCGCTGATTCCTTCCATGTCGACGGAGATGAAGATCCGGCGGGACTGCTGGGCTCGCGCGTCGGGAGATGTAGCGAACAGCAGCAGGAATGCGCACAGGAAGCGCACGGCCATGCACTGACGGTGCATCTGTCTCTCCAGGGTTGTCGGGAAAGGCACGTAGAGTGGGCAACTTACGGCGGGAGTGGACACTCGCGCGAGCCGCGACGCTGCTGGCCGGTCTGTTCGCGGTGCCGGTCGTGATCGCTGCTCCATGCGGTCCGTTCGACGACCTGGACGACCGGCCCGAACGGATTCTATACGACGAGAGGGTCAGTCCCGGCCGGTGCCGGGCCCGCTTGTTCGGGCGCCCTGCACACCCCACCTTGAAGGCGTCCGACACGTCCCCGCATCGAGCCGCCATGTTCCAGTCACCGTCAGTCGGGATCAGCGCCAACCGGCACGTCGACGCGGATTTCGCGGCGGACGTGCTCGCGGATCTCTACCAGTACCCGCACCGCAAGCGCTGGGCGGCATGGCTGCTGTGGGCGACGCTGGGGCTGTTCGGAGCGCACCGCTTCTACCTCGATCGGCCGGGCTCCGCTCTGCTCTACATGCTCACGGGCGGCGGCTTCGTGTTCGGCTGGGTCGTCGATGCGTTCCTGCTTGGGCGCATGGTCGCGGAGTACAACAGCGACCAGGACGCGCGGCACACGGCCGGCCGACCACCCCGCGCCCTCGACTTCATGCCGCCGCTATCCCGCGACGTGCTCGCGCAGCCGCCCGCGTGGATCGAGCAATGGCGCAGCGCCGGCGCAGCCCGGAGCGGCATGCGCCTTACCGGCGACGTCCTGGTGCTTCTCGTCACGGGGATCCTGCTGGGTTCGATCGCGGCCTCGGCTGGCGTCTACGAGGCGGTCGTAGCGATCGCCGTGCTGGCCATCCTGACGGCGCTGGGAGGCAGTGTCGGCAGGCTCGATGATCTCCCGATCACACAGGAGCTGATCCGCTGGAATCACCGTCTGCGGCTGTTCTATTACTACAACCGCCCGGGCAAACCGCTCGCGCTCCTGTTCCGGCCTTTGACAGCCGCGATCTCGGCCCCGTTCCGGCGGCGGGACCGGGCGGAGGTCAGGCTGTACCTGCAACTCGGCGGTGTTCTCACCGGGCTCTTCCTGGTCCTCGACCTGGTCGAGGCAGTCGCGTCCGATGGGCTGTCAGCGCTCGGCCCGATGAGCCTGTTCGGACTCTGGATGCGCGAGGCCGTCGCCACGTTTCTCGTGATCTACGCCTTTGCCACGCCGATCGGTGCGGTGCTCACGGTGCACCTGCTCATGCGACGAAGCCATTTCGTGCCGCGGCTGCTGAGCGCCCTCGTGCTGGTCGCGATGCTGCTCGGCATCCTGGGGTAGGGCACACCCTTACAGCGCGATTCTCCGGATCGACCTATAATCAGGGCGTCGACTGCCGGGCGTTCACCCGTACCCCTCGAGCTCATGCGCGCATCGCCTTCGATCATCTACACGTGGACCGACGAGGCTCCCTTCCTCGCGACACACTCCTTTCTTCCGGTCGTACGCGCGTTTGCCGGCGCTGCGGACGTACCCGTCGAGACGCGTGACATCTCGCTTGCCGCCCGCGTGCTCGCCGCGTTCTCCGACCTGCTGCCCGAGGCGCAGCAGCGCGCGGATGACCTGGCCGAGCTCGGGCGCATCGTCGAGCGGCCGGATGCCAACATCATCAAGCTGCCGAACATCAGTGCTTCGGTACCTCAGCTCAAGGCGTGCATCCGTGAGTTGCGTGCGAAGGGCTTCCCGCTGCCGGACTATCCGGACGAGCCCGGCACCGATGAGGAGCGTGACATCCGCGCCCGCTACGACCGCGTGAAGGGCAGCGCAGTCAACCCGGTGCTCCGCCAGGGCAACTCCGACCGGCGTGCACCGAAGGCGGTGAAGGACTTCGCGCGTGCGAACCCGGCACGCATGAAGCCGTGGCCCGCGTCATCCCAAACGCACGTCGCGACGATGCAGAGTGGCGATTTCTTCAGCAACGAGGAGTCGATCACCTTCGATCAGGCGACGACGGTGAGCATCGAGCACGTGGCGCCGGACGGCACGATCAGCGTGCTCAAGGACGGTCTCGCGTTGAAGCCCGGCGAGGTACTGGATTGCACCGTGATGAGCCGCCGCTGGCTGGTGGAGTTCCTGAAGGAGCAGGTGCGAGACGCAAAGGAACGCGGAGTGCTGTTCTCGCTGCACCTCAAGGCGACGATGATGAAGGTGTCCGACCCCATCATCTTCGGCCACGCCGTGCGCGTATACTTCGAGGATGTGTTCGAGAAGCACGCCGATGTCTTCGAAGAGATCGGCGTCAACGCCAACAACGGACTGGGCGACGTCCTCGCCCGCGTCGCGGAGCTGCCCGAGCCGCAGCGGAGCGCTATCGAACGGGACATCAGGAACGCCTGCGAGGCAGGTCCCCCGCTCGCCATGGTCGATTCCGCGCGCGGCATCACCAACCTGCACGTCCCCAGCGACATCATCATCGACGCCTCCATGCCGCCGATGATCCGCGACGGCGGACGCATGTGGAACGCGGCCGGCGAGCTGCAGGACTGCAAGGCCGTGATCCCGGACTCCAGCTACGCGGGCATCTACCAGGCCGTCATCGAGGACTGTCAGGCACATGGCCAGTTCGATGCCGCGACCATGGGCAGCGTGTCCAACGTCGGACTGATGGCCCAGAAGGCGGAGGAGTACGGCTCGCATGACAAGACGTTCGAGATCGGTGGAAACGGCATCGTGCGCGTCGTCTCGGCAGATGGCGACGTGCTCGTCGAGCACACGGTGGAGGCCGGTGACATCTGGCGCGCGTGCCAGACGAAAGATGCCGCAGTCCGCGACTGGGTGAAGCTGGCGGTGGCGCGCGCCCGCGCGACCGGCAGCCCCGCCGTGTTCTGGCTCGACCGCGAGCGCGCCCACGACGCGCAGATCATCCGCAAGGTGGACGCGTACCTCGCAGAGCAGGACACCACCGGACTCACGATCGAGATCCTGAAGCCAGCCGAGGCGATGCGCTACTCGCTCGAGCGTATCCGCCGTGGAGAGGACACCATCTCGGTGACCGGAAACGTGCTGCGCGACTACCTGACCGACCTGTTCCCCATCCTCGAGATCGGCACGAGTGCACGCATGCTGTCGATCGTGCCGCTGCTGAATGGAGGAGGGCTGTTCGAGACGGGCGCGGGTGGCTCCGCACCGAAGCATGTGCAGCAGTTCCTCGAGGAAGGACACCTGCGGTGGGACTCGCTCGGGGAGTACCTGGCGCTTGCCGCCTCCTTCGAGCACCTCGCCGACCGGTTCGGCAATACCGGCGCCCGCGCACTCGCGACGACACTCGACGTGGCCACGGCAGCGTACCTGCAGAACGGTCGCGAACCTTCGCGCACGGTGAACGAGCTCGACAATCGCGGCAGCACATTCTACCTGGCACTGTACTGGGCGCGCGCACTCGCGGAACAGGACGGCGATCCAGCGCTGGCCGCGCGCTTCCGCCCCCTCGCGGCGGAGC
Organism: Longimicrobiales bacterium; assembly: GCA_035764935.1. Classification (NCBI taxonomy): domain Bacteria; kingdom Pseudomonadati; phylum Gemmatimonadota; class Longimicrobiia; order Longimicrobiales; species Longimicrobiales bacterium. The sequence goes on from DASTYK010000106.1 coordinate 44,785, forward strand.
TCACGGAGAACGAAGGCAGGATCCTCGACGAGCTGAACGGTGCGCAGGGATCGCCGCAGGACGTCGGCGGATACTACATGCCCGATCCGGAACGTACTGCAGCAGCGATGCGGCCGAGCGCGACGTTCAATGCCGCACTCGACGTGCTCGCAGGCCTGCAGGCGCGACAGGCGGGATGAGCCGACAGCGCGGGAACGCGGATCAGCGCGCCGATACCCGGCAGCGCAGGCGGCCGCCCTCGCCGCCCGCGCTGTGGCGCATCGCCCTCCCTGCCCTGCTCCTGCTTGCCGCCTGCGCGACCGCGCCCGCCACTCCGCGGACCCCGGCGGCGCCGGCAATCGGCTGGAAGGGCAACCTCCACACGCATTCGCTCTGGAGCGACGGCACTGATTTCCCCGAAATGATCGTCGCGTGGTACCACGACCACGGGTACAACTTCCTCTCCCTGACCGAGCACGACCTGCTGCAGCGCGATGAACGCTGGGTCGACGTGGAGGCGGAGGACGCCGGCTGGCCACCGAGGAACGCGTCCGCACGCAGGGCGCTGCCCGGATACCGCGACCGCTTCGGCGTCGACTGGGTCGAGGAGCGCGCCCTGCCGAACGGACACCTGGTCCGCCTGCGCCTGCTGGAGGAATACCGCGAGCGGTTCGAGCGCCCGGGCGCATTCCTCCTGATCGAAGGCGAGGAGATCACGGACGCGGCGGGCACACACGTGAACGCACTCAATCCGGAAGTCGCAATCAGGCCGCAGGGCGGCGAATCCGCCGCGGAACGCATACGCAGCAATGTGCTCGCCGTGGCAGCCCAGGAACGACGGCTCCGGCGCCCCATGGCTGCAATCGTCAACCACCCGAACTTCACCTGGGCGTGGACAGCGGAGGACATCGCCGCCGTCCCTGAGGCCCGGCTGTTCGAGGTGTACAACGGTCATCTGCTCGTCAACAACGCGGGCGACTCGCTGCACGCGAGCAGCGAACAGATCTGGGATGTCGCGCTCGCGCTGCGACACGCCGCGGGGGACCCGCCGCTTTACGCGGTTGCAACCGATGACGCACACGATTACCGCGAGTACGGCGACACGATCTCGCGTACCGGCCGGGGATGGGTCATGGTGCGCACCGCCCTGCTGCACCCCGACTCGATCATGAATGCACTGGAAGCCGGTCGGTTTTACGCGAGCACCGGCGTTGCCATCCGCACGGAGTCACATGATGCAGAGGGCATGCGCATCGAAATCGACGCAGAGCCGGGAGTGACCTACCGCACACGCTTCATCGGCACGCGCACAGACGTGCCGCTCGACGGCGAGCCGGTGCTCGATGCGGACGGAGACACGCTGCGCACCACGATGCGCTACGACGAACGCGTGGGTGAGGTGCTGGCGGAGGTGGAAGGAGCCGTCGCCGAGTACCGGTTCCAGGGAGACGAGCGCTACGTGCGCGCGCAGGTCACGTCATCGCAGCCTCACCTGGATCCCACGACCGGGATGCCGCTGGGCATTCAGCAGGCATGGCTGCAACCGGTCTTCCGCTGACCCGACGACAGCCATAGAAAACGGCCGGGGACACGCCCCGGCCGTCTGCATTCCGCCTTCCAGTGCTCGGGGTGGGACTCGAACCCACATGGGCCGAAGCCCGGAGCATTTTGAGTGCTCTGCGTATGCCATTTCGCCACCCGAGCAGCGACCCGGTGAATTTAACCGGCGGTGCCCCACCCCGGTAGATCGGCCTCCCCCATCGATTCCGTGCCACACACGGGGGCAATGCTGCCCGGGTTGCGCCGGCCGCTGAAGCGCCGTGCGCGCCCGGCTGCGTCGGGGAGGGATCCGGAGAATCTCCCCGAGTTTACTGAACCGCCTCCCGGATCTCGTCCTCCATCTCCGGCGTTACCGCAGCCGGTCGCGCTGGAAGCTCCGTGTCACCTCGCTCGCCGCTCCGGTCGATGTCCTCCAGCAGCAACTTCATCTGCGCGATCTCACGGACCTGCGACTCGATGATCCCGTCGGCAAGCTCCCGCACACGCGGATCGCTGATACTCGCCTTCCGGGCGTTGTTGATCGCTATCGAATGATGCGGAATCATCGACTTCATGAAACGCACGTCGTTGACGACCGTCTGACTCCTGTTCGCCAGCAGCAGTACGACAGCCAGCACGGCGGCACCTGCCAGGACTCCGACCTTGAGGCGAGCTCCTTCGTACATCGACCACATGAACGCCAGCATCACCACGGTCATCACGCACCCCATGACGAGCGAGGCAAGCAGGCGATTGACGCTGAACGTCGCGTGATCGAGCGAATAGATGAGCTGGTACATGAGGAAGAACATGATGAACGTGGACACGCCGATCATGGCCGCGAACCGTCCCCAGCTCATGCCCATCTTCTGCTTCTGCTGTTGCATGGATCGCTCCGGGTTCTGAGGCATCGCCCTGCATGCGTGGGTAGCGGTGCACGCTCATGGTCTCGACAACCGCCTTCTTCGGCGTGCCTGCTGCGGCCGTCAGCGGCGGACGCCACTGCGCGTCGGCCGCATACGCTCGCTGCTTCGCTGGCACAGCCCGTTCCAGCGGTATCGCATGTCCGGTCGTGGGACATCCCCGTTCTCTTGACAGTCTACAGAGCACCACCCAGCTTGCTGTAGACAACCAAAAGGAGAGCGACGATGGATGGACGGCGCGGTGAGCTGCTGCAGGGCACGCTCGAGCTGCTCGTGTTGAAGACACTGTCCGTGCAGCCGATGCATGGCTGGGGCATCGGCCAGCAGATACAGCAATTATCGAAGGACGTGTTCCAGGTGAACCAGGGATCGCTCTACCCTGCCCTGCAGCGGATGAAGGCGAAGGGGTGGCTCACCTCGGAGTGGCGGGTGACTGAGAACGGGCGGCGCGCGCGCTACTATGCGCTGACGGCGGCGGGGCGCCGGCAGCTCGAGGCGGAGCGGCGGGACTGGGAGCGCTCGTCCCAGGCGGTGAACCGGATTCTGAACGCGCGGCTGGAGAGCGCCTGGGCATGAGTGTGCTGCGCGCGCTCGGAGCGCGGCTGCGAGCGCTGCTGTCCGGGTCCGCGGAGGATCGCGAGCTGGAGGAAGAGCTGCGGTTTCACCTGGAGGCGGAGGCACAGCGTCTCGAGCGCTCCGGTATTTCCGCACGGGAAGCACGCAGGCGCGCGCACCTGTCGTTTGGCGGCTATGACCGCATTGTCGAGGAGGCGCGCGAGGCTCGGGGCTGCGCCCTTCTCGAGAACATCGGGCGCGATGTGCGGATCGCCGTGCGTGGCCTGCAGCGCACGCCCGGCTTCACGGCAATCGTGGTACTGACCCTTGCCATCGGCGTCGGTGCCACGACGGCGGTGTTCGCACTCGCCAGCTCGCTGCTGCTGCGCCCGATCCCCGGCGTCCGCGACAGCGCCGAGCTGATCGTCGTGCAGCTCGTGGACGCGAACGGAACGATTGCCGGGCTGTCGCACGCCAACATCGCCGATCTGCGGGCGGGCAGCCCGGCCCTTGCGGGCCTGGCCGGCTACTCGACCCGAACGATGCAGTCCGCCACGCCGGCGGGCCCGTCCGAGGTCGTCGCGACGATCGTGGATGGCGATTACTTCGGCGTGCTCGGAGTGTCGCCGCAGCGCGGGCGCCGGTTCAACGAACAGGAGCTGGCGGCGGACGCCGCGGGCGACGTCGTCATGATCAGCGATCGGCTGTGGCGCTCCCGGTTCAGCGGTGCGACAAACGTCGTCGGTCGAACGATCGAGCTGAACGCCAGCCCGTACACGATCATCGGCGTTGCACCTGCGGGGTTCCATGGCACGCTGCGAACCGGCGCGACCGACGTGTGGGTGCCGGTCGCTGCATACGGCAGGATGTGGCATCGTCCGATCGACGCATCCGATCGGCGTACGTCGATCTCCGATGAGCTCGTCGGGCGGCTGTCTGCCGGCGCGAGCGCGGGGGTGGCGCAGCAGCAGCTGCGCAGCGTGATGCGTTCGTTCGTACGGAGCCACCCGGACGCGAACGCCCACCTCGCGGAGTACTCCCTCGATGTGCACGAGGGCATCGGTCTCGAGGTCGGCGCGCGGGCACACACGACCCGCACCCTGCGCCTGCTGCTCGGCGTCGTGCTGGTCCTGCTGGTGACGGCCTGCGCCAACGTGGCGAACCTCCTGCTGTCGCGCGGCGTGACGCGCCGTGGTGAGACGGCGGTGCGGTCCGCACTGGGCGCGTCCAGGGGCCGACTCGTGCAGCAGCACGTCATCGAGGGTCTCGTGCTGTCGCTGATCGGCGGCGCAGTTGGTATTCTGTTCGCGCTGCTGCTGCAGCGCGGCCTGGAAGGACAGCAGCTGCTCGATCTTCCTGCGATCGAGTCCATCCCGATCGACGCCTCCGTCATCACATTCGCATTCGCGAGTGCACTCCTGACCGGCGTGCTGTTCACCGTGCTGCCGGGCCTGTTGTCCATGCGCAGGGCGCTGGCCGGCCGGCTGCGACGGCTCGGCCGCGCGAGCAGTCACGCCGGCGCGGAGCTGCGTGGTGCGCTCACCCTGCTGCAGGTCGCGACGTCGATCACGCTGCTCATCGGGGCACTCATGCTCGTGCGCACGGTGCGGAACCTCGAGCGTGTCGATGTCGGCTTCGACGCAACGGAGGTCCTCGCCTTCGGCGTGACCCCCGCACCGCAGGGGTACGGAGTCGAGGAGGCACGTGCGTTCAATCTTCGTCTCCTCGCCGCAGTCAGCGCGTTGCCGCAGCTGCAGCAGGCCGCACTCGCGACGTTCCCACCGGGCGCGGCGGAAGGGATGATGTCGCGGCTGAGTGTGCCGGGCAGCGATCGCGCGGCCGTGCAGGTGGCGACCAACGAGGTCTCGTCATCGTATTTCGAGACGGTGGGGATCCCTGTGCTGCTGGGTCGCAGCTTCACCACGACCGAGCAGGACCTGGCGCTGGACGCTCAGCCAGGCGTCGTGCTGAGCCGCACGGTCGCGGAGCGCCTCTTCGGCGACGCAGGACCGGTCGGACGGGTCGTGCAGGTGGCCGGCTTCACGGGCACCACGCAGCAGGTCGTACGGGGTGTGGTCGACGACATCCGCAGCCATCCACGCGCGGGACCACTGCCTGCCGCATACCTGCCCATCGGCTCGTCCTCACTCTCGCAGAGCCACGTGCTCGTCCGCTCGACGCTGCCGCTCGAAGAGGCGGAGCGACGCATCGGGCAGGTCGTCGCGAATCTCGATCCGGGCATCCCGTTCTTCGTTGCGGAGTCGCTCGGCGATGCCGTTCGCCGCAGCATTGCCGAGGAGCGCCTCCTCGCGCGCGTCACTGCCGTGTTCGCCGCTCTCGCGCTGCTGCTTGCGGCGATCGGGCTGTACGGCGTGGTCGCGTGGTCGGTGGCGCAGCGACGTCGCGAGATCGGCATTCGCATGGCCCTGGGCGCGCGCGCGGCAAGCGTGGTGCGTCTCGTGGTCGGCCAGTCGCTGCGCCTCGGGATCACTGGTGGCATTGCCGGCATCGCCGGAGGGTACGCGCTCTCGCGGGTCCTGGCTCACAGGATGTTCGGGGTCACACCGGTCGATCCGGTCACCTACATGCTCGCGCTGGTCGGCTTCAGCGCGGTGGCACTGGTCGCGAGCGCGGTGCCGGCGTCCTCCGCGGCCGCCGTGGACCCCGCCGATACCCTGAGGCAGGAATAGATCAGCCCGACATGCGGTTTCTGACGACCGCATGCCTCCCTATGTTTCCGCATGCCAGATCGCAGACACGACCCGAATCCGGGAGCGCACGAGGAGCGCACCGGGAGCCTTGCCGTTGCTCCCTCGATGGACGCGGCGCTCGCATCGGTGCGAGCCCCTCGCGACGAGCCCGCCATTGGCGCCCGGACGGTGCGGATTGCCGGGATCGCGATCCTGATCGGAATTGCCGGGGGCTTCATCGCGGAAGCGCTGATGCGGCTGATCGGGCTGATCAGCAACTTCGTGTTCTTTCAGCGCATCGACACGACGCTGGTCGCGCCGACCACCGAACGGCTCGGGGTCTGGGTGATCGCTGCCCCCGTGCTCGGCGCACTCATCATCGGCGTGATGGCCCGCTTCGGCTCGTCGGCGATCCGGGGCCACGGCATTCCCGAAGTGATGGAGAAGGTCCTGCACGGCGAAAGCCGCATCCCCCTGCGCCTGATGTTCCTGAAGCCGCTGTCCGCGGCCATTGCGATCGGCACCGGCGGCCCGTTCGGGGCGGAGGGTCCGATCATCGCGACCGGCGGCGCCCTGGGGTCGTCGCTGGGACAGGCGCTGCACATCACGGCGGACGAGCGCAAGACACTGCTCGCCTCCGGTGCCGCGGCAGGCATGGCCGCGACGTTCGGGAGCCCCGTCTCGGCCGTGCTGCTCGCGATCGAGCTGCTGCTCTTCGAGTACCGTGCCCGCTCGATCATCCCCGTTGCACTCGCGGCCGCGGCGGCAACCGGTGTCCGCATGATCCTGGTCGGGCCGGAGCCGGTGTTCCACGTGCCCGCCTTCGCGCAGCCGGGCGGCGGAGCCCTCGCGGCGTACGTCGTGCTCGGCGCGATCATCGGTGTGGCCGCGGCGGCTGTGACACGGGCCGTCTACTGGATCGAGGACGCGTTCGAGCGCCTGCCCGTGCACTGGATGTGGTGGCCCGCGATCGGCGCAGTCGCCGTAGGCGTGATCGGCTACTTCGACGTGCGTACCCTGAGCGTCGGTTACGTCTGGATCGAACAGATCCTTTCGGGCGAGATCGTCGGCGGGGCGCTGCTGCTGTTCGTGATCCTCAAGTTCGTTTCCTGGTCGATCTACCTGGGGAGTGGTACCTCCGGGGGCACGCTGGCCCCCCTGTTCATCATCGGTGGCGGACTGGGTGCCGCGCTGGGCGGAGCCGCACAGCAGTGGTGGCCGGCGCTCGGCGTCGAGCCGGCCGTTGCCGGCCTGGTCGGCATGGCGGCCATCTTCGCGGGCGCCTCACACGCGCTGCTCGCATCCATCGTGTTCGCGTTCGAAACGACGCGCCAGCCGCTCGGCCTGCTGCCCCTCCTCGCCGGCTGCAGCGCAGCGTACCTCGTGATGCTGCTGCTGATGCGCAACTCGATCATGACGGAGAAGCTCGCGCGGCGCGGCACGAGTGCACCGACCGACTACTCCCTCGATCCGCTGACGCAGGTGAGCGTGCGCGAAGCGATGTCGGACGACCTGATCACGCTGGACGCGGATCTGACGCTCGGCTACGTCCGGCAATGGCTCGCGTCCGGCGCGGGCGGCACGCACCACCAGGGCTTTCCGGTCACCACGGGCGACGAGTACCTCGTGGGTGTCGTGACGCGCCGCGACCTGCTCGGCCCGGAGCCCGACGCGACTCTCGTACGCGACGTCGTGAAGCGCCAGCCGGTCGTGATCTTCCTCGACAGTACGCTGCGCGAGGCCGCCGATCACATGGTGCGGGAGGGTGTCGGTCGACTCGCGGTGGTCAGCCGCGAACAGCCTGCGCAGGTGCTGGGCGTCATCACGCGCAGTGATCTGCTTTCCGGCCACACGCGCCGACTGCGCGGCCTGGAGCACGCCGAGCGCATTCTCGGGCCGCGTGCGATGCGAGCCGGCAGGCGCCGCGGCTGAACGCCCGTTCGACTGTCGGGCGGCTGTCCCGCCGTCCCGTCTCGCGCTCTACGGTCGCGCGGCGGGACCACGAACGACAAACGCGCCGTCGCTGTCGAGCGTCACCAGGCCGATGCTTCCGGGCCGCATGCGAAGCAGCGCATCCAGCGGTTCCAGCACCATCGCCTCCGCCGCGTCGTGGCGTTGCCGGGTGAGCGCCACGCGCACCCGGTACGTCGCGGGCGGCAGCGCGGTATCGAGCAGCACGTACACGGGACGGTCCTGCTTCAGCCCGCCTCTCAGCACGCGTATGGTGTCCGCCCGCGCATCATCGATCTGCCGGATCACGCGATACACGACAGGCACGGACACGCACACATCCGGCGTGCGCATGTGAACCGGCAGCGCATCGAGCTCGGCCTGCGTCCGCGGCCTGCATTCCTCCTCTGCCTCCGGACGGAACCGCCAGGACAGGCGCAGCAGGGCACGTTCGCTCGCTTCCGGTGTGTACGGCGCGCGCGCCAGCCATCCGATCGACAACAGCATCACAGCGGTAACCAGTGTCCCCACCGCCAGCCTGGTCCGCGCGCGCCCGCTCATCGCCGTGCCCCCTCCGCCATGCGGCAGAGCCGGACGATGTCGACGTCCTCGTCCGTGTCCAGACCCCTGCCCGCCACCTGCTCGCGAAACGCGATCGCCGCCGCGTGCAGCCGCGCAGCTTCACCGTAGGACGCCTGCACGAGGCAGACGCGATCACGCTCCACGCGCTCCTTGAGCTCCGCCTTGCGGCCCGCGCTCATCCGCTCCTTTGCCCACGTCACCCCCTCGCGCGTGCGACCGTCATGTTCGGCACACGCCACGACGAGCACCCCACCGGCACCCCCGCGCAGCAGCGTCTCCACGGTCGACGTGTGCATTGCGCCAACACAGGGCACCGGGAAGAAGCGGGCGCCGACTTGTTCCGCTTCCTGGCGCGCCGCGCTCCACGTGCACCCGACGATCACCACGTCGCTGCTGCCGGGCTGCTCGCGCATGAGAAACCGGCGTACATCGGCGAGCTGGTCGCGCCCCGTCACGGCCGGACCGATCGCCATCGGCGGACAGGACCCGATGCAGACACCACAGCTCGTGCAGAGCTCACTCTTCACGCGGGCAACCAGTCCAGCACGATGATCGCTGCGGGCGACCATCTCGATCGCATCGTACGGGCAGTCGTGCACGCACTGCTCGCAGCCGGTACACGTCCGCTCATTGACCTCCGCAGGCACCGCCGGCTCCGCTTCCGCGTGTCGCGCGATCCATGGCACGGACACCAGCAATGCGACCACGACGGCGCCGATCAGCCACACTGCCCACGCAGGCAGCGCCTGCGTCAGTGGCAGCCAGAAAGCGAAGAACCAGTCGACGGGGACGTTGCGCGGCTGTTGCAACAGGTCGGCGGGCAGGACATCCGGGACCGGCCAGACGACAGCAAGCAGCGTGAGTGCCCCAATGCTGCCCCACAGCAGCGGGCGCGCGGGCAGCAGGACCGGCCGCGACACACGCGCCACGTGAACCCAGACGAGCCCGAGCATCGCGATCGGCAGTGCGATGTGCGCGAACAGGTTCAGGAAGAAGAATGCGTTCGGTATGGCACGCTCGCCGGAGAATGACCTGCTGATCGGCTCACTGAAGATCGGCAGCGCGTCGAGCAGGCGTGCGCCCTCCACGGCAAGCATCTGCGCGTGTGCGTCCCACACCAGCACGTAGCCCGTCCAGCCGGACATCAGCACGATTCCGAGCAGGATCAGCCCGCTCACCCATGCCAGTGCTCGCGGCCCCCACGTGCGCCGCTGCGCGTACATCCGGAATCCGTGAACCGCAGCGGCGAGGACTGCGACGTCGGAGGCAAAGCGGTGCAGGCCCCGGATCCACCGTCCGCTCCACGCCTGCTCGCTGATGCGCTGCACCGACTCGTAGGGTGCGCCGATCCGGTAGAACACCAGCAGGTAGATCCCCGTCACCAGGAGCACGAGCAGCATGGCAATCGCGATCGAGCCGCTGTGATACAGCGGGTTCAGGCGCGAGGTGTAGACGCGGTTCGCGAGTGCATCCAGTCGGGCAAGTGCGCGGAACGCGGGGCCTGCCTGCATGTGCGGCTCGCCTGGTGAGAGGATCGGGCGCCGCGGTCGCGCCGCCGGCAGTTACCGGCCGATGCACCGCATGGTGTGCCCCGCCAATGTCGCCCGCGCCCGGGCAGGTCCGGTGTAGGGCAAATCCTGATAGCGGATCAGGCAACCGCCTATGGCCGCCGCGGCCGTGCGGCTTAATCTCATATTCCCATGTCCTTGTGCGATTGGCTCCCCCACCGCCAGTCGATCCGGCCGGACCCACTCACGAGACGGAGCGCACCATGGATGACGTGCGACCGACCCCCACCGCGCCGGACGAGCTGCCGCTCGGCCAGCGTCTCTACGACAACTGGTTCCTGCTGCTGGTGGCCGGGATCGTCATCATGGCGGTGATCTACACGGGCTGGGGGCTGTTCGAGGTCGCCACCATGCCGACGGCGGAGCTCCCATGAGCGGGCGAGGGGAGAACGGTGGCGGCGGCGCGCCCGAGGAGCGTCAGCCGATGACCACCGGGATGCAGTCGCCGAAGGGACGCTGGTGGATCCCTGCACACCGTTCCGAGAAGGTGTGGTTCGCGATTGCGTTCGCGTGGTGCATGGTGCTGTTCGCGATGATGCCGCTCTGGCACTGGAAGGGCGGGCAGAACCCGTCGGGGATCCGACGCAAGGTCGAGCCTGCCGCATTCGAGGCGCGGGTGAACCAGTTCGTCGCCGACTACCAGGTGGGCGAGCTGAACGGCTTCCCCGTCGTCGAGCCGCCGCCCGGCAGCGACATCTACATGATCGGCCGGATGTGGAGCTGGTACCCGGTGTTGAAGCTGCGCAAAGGCACGGAGTACACGCTGCACCTGTCCTCGAAGGACGTGAACCACGGATTCTCCCTCTACCCCGTCAACATCAACTTCCAGATCGTGCCCGGCTACGACTACGGGCTGCGCATCGTTCCCACCGAGGCGGGCGACTTCGGTGTGATCTGCAATGAGTTCTGCGGCGTCGGCCATCACATGATGCTGGGCAAGGTGCTCGTCACGAACGAGGACGGGACCATGCCGGGCGAGCGAACCGCCAGCGCGGAGGTGCAGTGATGTCGACGATCACCGAAACGCCCGCCGCGCGCGCAGCGCGCCCATCGGATGTATTCCGCACGTGTGACGTCACGGGCCTGCGGCTGCATCGCCCGGCTGAGCGACTCATCAAGGCCAATGCTGTGGCCGCAACGGTCGCTCTGCTGATTGGCGGCATCAGTGCCATCCTGATCCTGCTCACGCGCTGGCAGGCTGTGCACCTGCTCGAGCCGGTGATGTTCTACCGCGTGCTGACGGCGCACGGCATCAGCATGCTCATCTTCTTCATCATCTTCTTCGAGATGGCCGTGCTGTACTTCGCCTGCGGTCCGCTGCTGAACAGCAGGATTGCGGCGCCGAAGCTCGGCTGGTTCAACTTCGGCCTGATGAGTGTGGGCGCGGTGCTGGTGGAGTGGATGATCTGGACGGGCAAGGCCGACGTGCTGATGACGTCGTACATCCCGCTCCGTGCGGATCCGCTGTACTACCTGGGCATCATCTTCTTCGCGGTCGGCGCGCTGCTCGTCTGTTTCCAGTTCTTTGCGACGCTGGTGATCGCGAAACGTGAGCGCACGTACGAGGGCTCACTGCCGTTGATCACGTTCGGCGCTGTCGCGGCGGCGATCATTGCGGTGATCACCCTGCTGCATGGAGCTGCGACCTATATCCCGACCTTCCTGTGGTCGATCGGGCTGATGAGTGTGGATCCGCAGGTCTACCGCATGCTGTGGTGGGCGCTGGGCCACTCGTCGCAGCAGATCAACGTCGCAGCGATGGTCGCGATCTGGTACCTGCTCGGCGCGTTCACGGTCGGGGCGGTCGTGCTGAACGAGAAGATCAGCCGGACCGCGTTCGTGCTCTACATCCTGTTCATCTCGATGGCATCTGCGCACCACCTGCTGGTCGATCCGGGCTTCAGCTCGTCGTGGAAGGTGGTGAACACGAGCTACTTCATGTACATGGCCGTGCTGGCGAGCATGCTGCACGGCTTCACGGTACCGGCCGGCGTGGAGGTCGGCCAGCGGCTGCGCGGGGTCACGCAGGGGCTGTTCGGCTGGGTCAAGCGCGCACCGTGGGGTGACCCCGGCTTCAGCTCGCTGGTGCTTTCGGTGGTGGTGTTCGGGTTCGTCGGCGGGATCACGGGGGTCACGATCGGCACGGAGCAGATCAACATCGTGGTGCACAACACGCTGCGCGTGCCGGGCCACTTCCACGCGACGGTCGTGAGCGGCACCGCGATGGCATTCATGGGACTCACGTACTACCTGATCCCGCTCATCTTCCGGAAGAAGGTAGCCTTCTGGCGCGCCGCCCAGGCGCAACCGTACCTCTTTGCCGGCGGCATGCTGATCTTCTCCATCTTCATGTCGTTCTCGGGCGGGTTCGGCGTACCGCGCCGGCACTGGGACATCACGTTCAGCAACGCCCCGTTCGAGCAGGCCTTCCATCCGGCAGTCGACGCACTGCTCGGCATCATGGCGCTCGGCGGACTGATCGCCGCCGTCGGTGGCGGCCTGTACATCCTGATCACCGTCTGGTCGGTGTTCTTCGGCAAGCCGTTCACCGAGGCAGACCGTGTGGCCGGCGCCAGGGGCCTGCCGCAGGGCATCATCCGCCCGCCACGGCCGGTTACCGTAGCGGACGAGGCGAACCTGCCGACCGGGCGCTTCGGCACGGCGCCCGGCACGATGTGGCTCGTGATCATCTTCCTGGCCGCGTTCGCGACGTACTACTTCGCGAACTGGAAGCTGCTGTCGTTCGTCTGGAAGATCGGCTGATGCGGGTCGAGCCCGTTCGCGGACGTGCGTCTGCATGGACGCGCGACGAGAGCATGGTGCTCGGCGGGCTCGTCGCACTGTTCGTGATCACGACTGCCTGGTGGGCGCTCGCGTTCTGGCCGGTGGAGGCAGCGCCCACCTGGCTGGAGCGCACGCGCTACGTCTGCTTCGGTGTCCGTGAGAACGGGCTGCCGGACGGTGGTGGCTGGATCGGACTCGTGGGAGGGCCGCTGGGGATGCTCGTCATCCTCGCGGTCGGATGGCTCGACGGCGTGCGCGCGCTGCTGCACCGCGCGCGCCGCTCGCGCGCCGTGGCGGCAGCCCTGCTGCTGCTGTCTGCCGGCTCCATCATGCTCGTCTCCGGCGCGGCGACACGCGTGCGGCAGGTGCGTGCCACACCGGCCGAATACGTGAGCGACGTACCGCCGTCGACGTACCCGCGCCTCGATCGCCCGGCGCCGACGCTGCAGCTCCTGTCACAGGACGGCCGCCAGCGCGACCTCCAGGAGTTCGGGGGTCGGGTTACGCTGATCACCTTCGCGTACGCCCATTGCACCACCGTCTGCCCCGTGGTGGTGAGGCATGTCCTGGATGCGCAGGAGCAGCTCTCGCAGGCCGGGGAGCGTCCGGTCGTGCTCGTCCTGACGCTGGACCCCTGGCGGGACACGCCATCCCGGCTGCCGGAGATGGCGCGCTCGTGGGGGCTGCCCACTGCCGATGCGTTCGTCCTTGGCGGTGCCGTCCAGGATGTCGAGCGGACGCTCGACGCGTGGGAGGTTCCACGCACCCGCGACCTGACCACCGGCGAAGTCGTGCACCCGGCGCTCACCTACGTCGTCGACCGCGACGGTCGCATCGCGTACGCCACGAACGGCAACGCGCGTTCGATCGTGTCTCTGGTGGAACGGCTCTGATCGTTCGAGGCAGCGGCATGCACGGTGCGCATTGCCCCGTGCATGACACAGCCGTACGAGCTCGGCGACTGCCCCGCCTGTGGCGGCGACACGGCCGACCAGGTCGCGTCGGCGGACGATCTCCGCGCGGAGCTGGAAGCGCTCTGGGAGTTCCACACGCGGCGACTCCGACCGGATACGCCGCATCCGCACCTTACCGACCGCCTCGTGTTCTCGCAGCGCCCTGCCCTTCGCCTCGCGCGCTGCCGCCGGTGCGGAACGCTCTACCGCAATCCGCGCGAGCGCGAGGTCGAGCAGATCTACGAGAGCGATGCGGTACCCGCAGACGTCATGGACCGCCTCTTCGAATCGCAGCGGGATACCTACCGGGTACAGGCGCAACGGTTCGCACGAATCGCCGGACGCGCAGGCCGCGGGCTCGAGGTGGGGAGCTACGTGGGTGGATACCTCGAGGCGGTGCGCGCGCACGGCTGGCACTTCCGAGGCGTCGACGTGAACGAGGCCGCCGTGCGGTACGCACGAAGCCGCGACCTCGATGCGGTCGTCGGCACCATCCACTCGCTCGACGACGGCGCGCGGTTCGACGCCGTCGCGATCTGGAACTGTCTCGACCAGCTCGCAGAGCCGCGCAAGGTTGTGGCCACCGCACACCGACTCCTGCGGGACGGCGGGACGCTCGCGGTACGCGTTCCGAACGGTGCGTTCTATGCCCGCGTGCGGCGCTGGCTGCATACGCCGCTCGCATCCATCAGTCGGGCATTCCTCGCCTACAACAACCTGCTCGGGTTTCCGTACCGCACGGGCTTCACGCCCACGTCACTCGCGCGGATGCTCCGCAGCGAGGGATTCCAGGTGGTGCGGACACGCGGTGACACGCTCGTGCCGCTCGCGGATGAGTGGACCCGGGCGTGGGCAGCCGGCGAAGAACGCATGTTGAAGGCTGTACTGCGCAGGCTCGCGGGAGGACGCACGGCGCCATGGTTCGAGATGTACGCCCGACGGCGCTCACCTCACGAGGCGGAATAGCAGAAGGACCCTGGGAGGTGCTGCGCTACTCCAGCCCCTTCGGGCGGCCGAGCACTTCCTGCAGAACGATGGCCCGCTTCATGTCGCCGGACTGGAACAGCCATTCACGAGCCGGCCGACGCCGCGTCGTGCCGGTCACCACCGGCGTCTCGTCGACCCTGGCGTGGAACTCCGCGTGCCGCTGCACGGCCGGTGGCAGCGGTCGCTCCAGTGAGTAGACCTTTGGCGCCTTGTCCGCCGTGTACATGTTCCGCTCGCGCAGCCGCCGCTCCCGCAGCTGCTGGCGCTCGAGCTGACGCTGTGCCTCTTCCAGGCGACGGCGACGCTCGTACTCCCCGATCTCATCGGGAATCACCTCGTACGAGGCGAGCTCTTCGTCGACGTCCGCTTCCACGCCGACGTACTCCTCGTAGGAGGACGCTGGCTGCGGCTGCGGCGCCGGACGTGGAGCCGGTACCTGCTGCGGCCGCGGCTTTGGCCGCCCCGTGAGGATTTCCCACAGGTCATCGGGGATCATTGCCGCGGCTGCGTCTTCCGTCGCGTCCGGCGGAACCTCGTCGGTCGGCGCGGGCCGGCTGCCCTGCGGCAACGGACGCTGACTCGTTCCGGGGGGCCGATCGTACTCCGGACGCGGGCTGCGCGGCAGTGGCTGCTGCCGCGGCCGTGGCTGCGGCAGCGGGCGACCCTGCGGTGGCTCCTGCTTCCCCTTCGTCATCGCCTCGATCGCGCGTGCGATCAGCGCGATGATGATGAAGACGAGGAACAGCCCGCCTTCCATCAGCGCTCCTCGTCGGGGGCGGGCTGATCCGAGCTGCCCGCGATCGCCTGACGCATGTCGGTATCCGCGATCACATTACGGTAGCGGGCAAAGTCCATGACGCCGAGGTTGCCGCCGCGGAACGCCTCGGCGATCGCCAGCGGCACCTCTGCCTCCGCCTCGACCACGCGCGAGCGCATCTCCTGCACCTTTGCGCGGTTTTCCTGCTCGACGGCAACGGCCATCGCGCGACGCTCCTCCGCCTTGGCCTGCGCGATGCGCTTGTCCGCCTCCGCCTGGTCCGTCTGCAGCTCCGCACCGATGTTCTTGCCGACGTCGACGTCCGCAATGTCGATCGACAGGATCTCGAAGGCCGTTCCCGCGTCGAGGCCCTTCGCAAGCACGGTCTTGGAAATGTTGTCGGGGTTTTCGAGCACCTTCTTGTGCGAGTCGGCCGAACCGATCGTCGAGACGATGCCTTCGCCGACGCGCGCCAGGATCGTGTCCTCGCCTGCACCACCGACCAGTCGGTTGATGTTCGCTCGCACCGTGACACGCGCCGTTGCGATGAGCTGAATCCCGTCACGTGCCATGGCGGCGACACGCGGCGTGTCGATGACCTTCGGGTTGACCGAGACCTTCACCGCCTCGAGCACGTCACGCCCGGCGAGGTCGATGGCGGCGGCCTGCTCGAAGGAGAGGCCCAGGTTCGCCTTGTCCGCGCTGATCAGCGCCTTCACCACGCGGTCCACGTGGCCGCCCGCCAGGAAGTGTCCCTCCAGCTTGCCGGCAGTGAGATCGAGGCCGGCCTTGGTGGCGGCAATCAGCGGACGTACCACCGCAGCCGGGCTCACCTTGCGCAGGCGCATGCCGACCAGGTCGCCGATGCTCACGCGGACCCCCGCGAACACGGCCTCGACCCAGAGCCGGACCGGGATGGCCCAGCTGAGGATCAGCAGAAAGATGACGATGAGGACGAGCGCTATCGTTGAAAACGCGAATGGATCCATTCCCGACTCGCAGGTTGAGGTGCGCCTTCGACCAGGTGCTGTTGTCAGTATGTCGTTGAATCGGGTCCGGATGCGTCCGCGAACCCACTGCTGCCTGGAGTCTGCTCCAGGTGTGCTACTCCGGCCTGTCCGTCTCCGCTATTGCGTCCACGGGCTCGACCACGTGACGGTAGCCTTCCGCCCGGACGACCCGGATCGGCGTGCCCGCACTGATCCAGTTCGAGTCCGACACCACGTCCACGCGCTCGTCGCCGAACCGCGCTGCGCCGGATGGGCGGAGATCCGTCAGCGCCACCCCCAGCGAACCGACCAGGTCCGCACGCACCGGCTGCGACAGGTAACCGCTCTCGCGATCCGTCGACTGGCCGAGCATCAGCCCGCTCGAGGTGAAACGCCCGGTCTTCGGCAGCTTCCGCAGCAGCGCCCAGGCGATCAGGATGCCAACGAGCAGCGAGAGTGACAGCACTCCGGCCGCCTGGGTCCATTCCGCTGGTGTCGACGCAATGCCAACCATACTCAGCATGATTCCGGCTCCGAGCGCGAGCGCACCGGCGATGCCGGCCACTCCGAATCCAGGGATGACGAGGATTTCGAGCGCGATCAGGGCGACGCCTGCAGCGATCAGCAGCAGCTCCTCCCACCCAGCCAGACCGACCAGGAAACGGCTGCCGAAGAACGCGAGCAGAGACCCTATCCCCACAGTACCCGCCAGGCCGAACGACGGCGTCTTCAACTCGAACAGGATGCCGAGGAAGCCGAGCGTGAGCAGCAGCGGCGCAACGGTCGGGTGTGTCAGGAACCGCACCACGTTCTCCGCCCAGTTCGCCTCGGTGCTTGCGACGGCCGCGTTGCCCAGACCGGTTCCGGCGAGCAGGTCGTTCAGGTCCTGGACCTCTTCCGCGTAGCCGAGCCGCGTCGCCTCCTCCGTGGTGAGCGTGAGCAGCTTGCCCGCTTCGACGACGCCCTCGATCTCGATTTCCTCGTCCACCATCGCCTCGGCAATGCGCGGATCGAGCCCTCGCTCCTGGGCGAGCGTGCGCATCTCGCCGCGCATCACGCTCACGATCTTTTCGGACGCCTTGTCACCGCTGCCGTCGACCGGGGTCGCAGCACCCAGGATCGCGCCCTCGCGCATGTAGATGCGGTCCGTGGCAAGTGCGATCATGGCACCCGCACTGAGCGCGCGGCGGTTCACATATGCATAGACGGGAGTGTCCGTTTCGCGTACGGCGTCGACGATCTCCTGCGCGGCATCGATGCGCCCCCCGGGCGTGTCGAGCTCCAGGATCACCGCCCGCGCTTCCGCGGCTTCCGCCTCGTCGATGCTGCGGCTGATGAACGGGGCGAGCCCGAGCTCGATCACGCCGTCCACCGGGACGCGGTAGACGACGGCACCGGTCTCGGTCGGGTCCGGGGCGGAAGGCCGCAGCGCGATCCAGGTGAGGCCCGCCAGGACGCTGAGCACGAGCGCAGCTCCAGCGGCGAGGCGAGTTGCGATGCGGTTCGGTGCCATACCGACAGTACCGGTGATGTGGGGAGGTGTTCCGCGCGCGCACACGTGCACGCCCGTGGTGCCTGCACTGCCGCGCAGCCTTCCAGGCGTCGGAAACGGCCGGTCACCAGCCGCCGGGGCGGGCTGCGGCTACACGTCGAAGCTACCGGGCACGCCCGCTAGCAGCAAGCAGTTCGGGCACTTGACCCCCTCCCCTGCGCGCGTCTAGGTTGGCGGCGACGACGTCTTGGAACGAGCGTTCACTCGAAGCAGCAGGACATGGGCGAGCCCCGGCGCACCTACGACGACAAGCTCGAGCGGCTGCTGCAGACGGCGGCCGCGGTGTTCGCCGAGAAGGGGTACCACCCCGCGAGCATCCGCGACATCAGCCGGGCGACCGGGACCAGCCTGTCCGGCCTCTACTACTACTTCCGCAGCAAGGAAGAGCTGCTCTTCCTGATCCAGGACCATTGCTTCACCACGGTGCTGGAGAACCTGCAGCGGCGGCTGCGCGGCGTCAGCGCTCCCGAGGAGCGCCTGCGGGTACTGGTGGACAACCACCTGCGCTTCTTTGCCGCGAACATGAACGAGATGAAGGTGCTCTCGCACGAGGCGGCGTCGCTCAGCGGGGAGTACCGCAACCAGGTCAACGCGCACAAGAAGCGCTACGTCGAGCTGTGCGCCTCGATCATGGCCGGGCTGTCCCCGGACGACTCGGCTGCCGAGCACCGCGCCGCGGCGCTTTCGCTCTTCGGCATGATGAACTGGATCTACACCTGGTATCACCCGGAGCGGGACCTGCCCGTGGACGAGCTCGCCGCCATGATGACGCGGGTATTCCTCGGCGGGTACCGCGAGAACCAGTCAGCGGCAGAGCACGCGATCGGCGACGACGCCGTGGCCGCGCCGTCGATCTGGCGCCGCTGAAGCAGGCCGGCAGCGCGGCGTAAGCGGCGCTGCACACTACCATCAGGACGTCATGCGACGTCCCCGATCCGGCAACCCCGCGCACTCGACGCGCACAGCCGTCGCATGGCGCGACGATGCAAACTCCTCGGAGGCATGATGGCGACCAGGATGGAAGAAGCACAGGACACCGCGCAGCGGACGCTGGTGCATTACGAGGCGGCCGACGGCGTGGCGGTGATCACGCTCGATGACCCGCCGGCCAATACATACACCTACGAGATGTTCCAGCAGATGGACGCGGCGATCCTGCGGGCGCGCATGGACGACGACGTGTACGTGATCGTGCTGACCGGTGGTTGCGAGAAGTTCTTCTGTGCGGGTGCCAGCATCAACATGCTGAACACGGTAACCCCGACCTTCAAGTACTACTTCTGCCTGCATGCGAACGAGACGCTGAACCGTTTCGAGCAGACGCCCAAGCTGGTGATCGCGGCACTCAACGGGCACACGGTGGGTGGCGGGATGGAGATCGCGATGGCGGCGGACCTCCGCATCGCGCGCCAGGGTGGCGGCAAGATCGGCCTTCCGGAGGTGAACCTCGGCGTGCTGCCGGGCACTGGCGGCACGCAGCGGCTGACGCGCCTGGTGGGCAAGGCGAAGGCGATGGAGCTGATGGTGACCGGGCGGACGTTCGACTTCGAGGAGGGCCGGCAGCTCGGCATCATCAATGACATCTTCGAGGCATCGAGCCGCGAGGATTTCATGGCGAAGGTGCTGGAGTACGCGAAGCAGTTCACGCCGCCGAACATGGCCGCAAAGGCGATCGGCAACATCAAGCGCAGTGTGCAGACGGGCGGCGAGCTGCCGTTCCAGGACGCGCTGGCGGTGGAGCGCGAGCTGCAGCAGCTCCTCTTCCAGAGCGAGGACGCGAAGGAGGGCCTCGCCGCTTACGTTGACAAGCGCAAGGCGTCCTTCAAGGCTCGCTGAGGAGCGGTGATGGCGACGACGCAGATCGGGGTCGAGCGCAGGGCACAGGACCGGCTCTGGATCGGTGGTGAATGGGGCGCCGCTGCGGGCGGCGCCACGTTCGCGACGTACAACCCGTCGACCGGCGCGGAGCTGACGCAGGTAGCGGCCGGTGAGGCGGCCGACATCGATCGCGCCGTCGCCGCTGCACGACAGGCCTTCGAGGATCCGTCCTGGTCGCGCATGGACGCGGCCGACCGTGGCGAGATCCTGTGGCGCATGGCGGACCTGATCGCCGCTCGCGCCGACGAGCTCGCGCGCCTCGAAACGCTGGACAACGGCAAGCCGCTGCGGGAAGCGCAGATCGACATCGCGACGGCGGTCGATGCGCTTCGCTACTACGCGGGCTGGGCGACCAAGCTGCAAGGCGAGACGATCCCCGTGCGGGGCAACGTGCTGAACTACACGCTGCGCGAGCCGCTGGGTGTGGTCGGTGCGATCATCCCATGGAACTTCCCGCTCGTCATGGCAGCGTGGAAGGTCGCGCCGGCGCTGGCGTGCGGGAACACGGTCGTGCTCAAGCCCGCCGAGCAGACGCCGCTGACCGCGCTGGAGCTGGCGGCGATCGCGCAGGAGGCCGGACTGCCGGCCGGTGTGCTGAACGTGGTGACCGGCCTCGGCGAGACTGCCGGTGCCGCACTGGTCGCGCACCCGGACGTCGACAAGATCGCGTTCACCGGCTCGACGCAGGTCGGCAAGCTGATCATGCGCGAGGCCGCAGCAACGCTGAAGAAGGTGTCGCTGGAGCTGGGTGGCAAGTCGCCGAACATCGTGCTCGCCGACGCCGACCTGGATGCCGCAGTGCGCGGCGCGTTCGCTGGCATCTTCTACAACAACGGCCAGTGCTGCACCGCCGGCTCGCGGTTGCTGGTGCACGAGAGCGTGCAGGACGCGCTCCTCGAGAAGCTGGTCGAGCGCGCAGCGAAGATGCAGCCCGGCGATCCGCTCGATCCGAAGCGTCGCATGGGTCCCGTGATCTCCGCGGAGCAGCTCGAGCGCGTGGTCGGCTACATCGAGAAGGGCCGCGCCGAGGGCGCGGAGCTGCTGACCGGCGGCGGCCGCGCGCAGTACGAGAACGGCTGGTGGGTGCAGCCCACCGTTTTCCGGGGCGTCACCGAAGAGCAGACCATCGCGCAGGAAGAGATCTTCGGCCCCGTGCTGGCGACGATCCCCTTCACCGACGACGACGAGGCGATCGCGATTGCGAACCGCTCGATGTACGGCCTCGCCGCGGGTGTCTGGACCTCGAACGTGAAGCGGGCGCACCGCTTCGCACGCGCACTGCACGCCGGCACGATCTGGATCAACACCTATCACCCGCTCGATGCTGCGTCGCCGTTCGGCGGCTACAAGCAGTCCGGCTTCGGGCGTGAGCTGGGCGGTCACGCACTCGAGCTGTACACCCAGGTGAAATCGGTCTGGGTGGACCTGAGCTGAGGCACGCGTGAGCAGACAGGCATACATCATCGACGCCGTACGAACACCCGTCGGCCGGCACGGCGGCGCGCTCGCCCGCGTACGCCCCGACGACCTGGCGGCGGTCCCGCTGCGGGCGCTCGTCGCACGTACCGGCATCGATCCCACCGCTATCGAAGACGTGCTCCTCGGCTGCGCGAACCAGGCGGGCGAAGACAACCGCAACGTCGCACGCATGGCATCGCTGCTGGCCGGGTATCCGATCGAAGTCGCGGGCCAGACGATCAACCGGCTGTGCGGCTCGGGGCTGCAGGCCGTGAACAGCGCACAGCAGGCGATCGCGGCGGATGCGGGTGACGTGTTCGTCGCGGGCGGCGTCGAGTCGATGAGCCGCGCGCCATACGTCATGCTGAAGCCGGAGGAGGGCTTCGCGCGCGGTGCACCCGCGGTCGCCGATACCGTCCTCGGCTGGCGCTTCACCAACCCGCTGTTCCCCAAAAATTACACCATCGCGCTCGGCGAGACCGCTGAAGTCGTTGCGGAGCGCTGCGGCGTCACGCGCGAGGCGCAGGACGAGTTCGCACTGCGCAGCCAGCAGAAGGCGGCGGCGGCGCTGGAGGCGTGCCGCTTCGGCGCCGAGCTCACGCCTGTCGAGATCGCGCAGCGTCGCGGTGATCCGGTCATCGTCGACCGGGACGAGCATCCACGGCCGGACACGACGCTGGAGGCACTCACAAAGCTGCGTCCTGCGTTCCGCAAAGACGGCACCGTGACCGCCGGCAACTCGTCGGGGCTGAACGACGGCGCTGCCGCACTGCTCGTCGTGAGCGAGTCCGCTTCGAAATCGCTCGGCCTCGAGCCGCGTGCGCGCATCGTCGCGACTGCGGTTGCCGGCGTGGAGCCGGACGCGATGGGCATGGGCCCTGTCCCCGCCACCCGCAAGGCGCTGAAGCGAGCGGGCGTCCGCTCGGCCGACCTGAAGCTCGTGGAGATCAACGAGGCGTTTGCCGCGCAGTCCATTCCCTGCGTCGAGCAGCTCGACCTCGATCCTGAAATCGTGAATGTCAACGGCGGCGCGATCGCGCTCGGCCATCCACTGGGCGCATCCGGCGCGCGCATCCTGACGACACTCGTGCACGAGCTGCAGCGGCGCGGTGGCGGATACGGGGTCGCGACGATGTGCATCGGTGTGGGCCAGGGCATTGCCACCGTTGTGGAGGTGTACTGATGCCTGAGACAACCCAGGCGACGCAGCGGATCGTCGTGGATCGCGAAGGCGCGATCGGCTGGATCCGGATCAACCGCCCCGAACGGCTGAACGCCTTCGTCGGCGACATGCGCGACCGGCTCGAGGCCGCACTCGACTGGCTCGAGCAGGACAGCGAGATCCGCTGCGTGGTGATCACCGGTGCGGGGCGCGCATTCTCGACGGGTGGCGACGTCGCCTTCATGCAGGAGCTGATCGACAGGGACGACGCGGCCTCGTTCGAGGGGCTCGTGCGGGTCGGCGCCGCAATCGTCAAGCGGATCGAGTCGATGACCAAGCCGGTGATCGCGGCGGTCAACGGTCCGGCAGCGGGCGCAGGCGCCTGCCTCGCACTCGCGTGCGACGTCCGCATCGCGAGCGAGACCGCATCACTCGGCTTCACCTTCACTCGCGTGGGACTGCACCCCGACTGGGGCGGCACCTATTTCCTCACGAAGCTGGCGGGTCTTGCCGTCGCAACGGAGGCCGTGCTGACGGGTGGACTGATGAACGCCGAACGCTGCGAGAAACTGGGCCTGTTCAACCGGGTCGTGCCCGCAGACCAGCTTGAGAACACGGCACGCAGCATGGCGGGCCAGATCGCGTCCCAGCCGAGCGGCGTCATCGCCGACGCCAAGCGCTCCCTGCGCGCGTCCCTGCACCGCGCACTGCCGGACATCCTCGAGTTGGAAGTCGAGGCCCAGATGCGCGCGTTCCAGTCCCCCGACTTCCGGGAGGGCATCACCGCGTTCATCGAAAAGCGCGCACCCCGCTTCAACCGGGAAAACGGCCGCCACGGATGAGCGGACACGTCGTTGTCATCGGGGCGGGCACCATGGGGCACGGCATCGCGCAGGTAACGGCGATGGCCGGCTACGACGTCGCGCTGGTCGATACGTCCGCCGAGCTCATCGAGCGCGGCCTTGCACGCATCACGTCGAACCTGGACGAGGGCGTCCGCCGCGGCAAGCTGGAGCAGACACACCGCGACGCTGCGCTCGCACACATACGGTCCTGCACCTCCATTGCCGATGCAGGCCCGGGCGCCTTCCTCGCGATCGAGGCGGTCCCGGAGCGGATGGACCTGAAGGCGGCGGTGTTCTCCGAGCTCGAACGGCATACGCCCGGCGACACGATCTTCGCGAGCAACACGTCGAGCCTCAGCATCACGGGCCTGCAGCAGACGACGTCACGGCCGCAGCAGGTGGTCGGGATGCACTTCTTCAATCCGGTGCACATCAATCGGCTCCTCGAGCTCGTTCGCGGCGCGGCGACATCGCAGGCGACGATGGACGCTGCCATTGCCTTTGCCGGGCGCATCGGCAAGGACGCGATCGTCGTGAACGACTCGCCCGGGTTCGCGACATCGCGGCTCGGTGTGCTGCTCGGCCTGGAGGCGATCCGCATGGTGGAAAGCGGTGTCGCCAGTGCGGCCGACATCGACAAGGCGATGGAGCTGGGATACCGCCATCCCATGGGACCGCTCCGGCTGACAGACCTGGTCGGGCTCGACGTGCGGCTCGACATCGCACGCTACCTGCACGCGGAATTGAAGAGCGACGCGTTCCGCCCGCCGGCACTGCTCGAGCAGATGGTCGCCGAAGGCAGGCTCGGCAGAAAGAGCGGACGCGGGTTCTACGACTGGAGCGAATCATGACGTCCACGGCAGCGCGCACCGGGCATCCTCCGGCCGAACTGCGTTTCGAGACGCTGCTGATCACGGTCGAGAATGCGGTCGCGACGATCGTCATCAACCGGCCCGACAAGCGCAACGCGCTGAACGCAGCCGTGCGCCGCGAACTGGTCGAGGCACTGGACGCGCTTCGCACTCGTGAGGACGTGCGCGTCGTCGTGTTCACGGGTGCGGGCGACAGGGCCTTCGTCGCCGGCGCGGACATCGGCGAGTTCGCCGAGCGGACACCCGTCGAGCAGCGGGCGGTGATGGAGGGACGTCGCGTATTCGATGAGGTTGCCGCCTGCCCGATGCCGACGATCGCCATGATCAACGGCTACGCCTTCGGCGGCGGCTGCGAGCTCGCCCTCGCCTGTGATATCCGGATCGCCGCGCGCTCCGCGAAACTCGGCCAGCCCGAGATCCGGCTGGGGATCCTGCCCGGCGGCGGTGGCACGCAGCGGCTGCCACGACTGGTCGGCAGCGGCCGCGCGCTCCGCATGATCCTGACGGGCGAGGCGGTGAGCGCCGAGGATGCGGAGCGAATCGGGCTGGTTGACGAGGTCGTCGACGACGACAGGCTGCAGGACACGGTGACGTCGCTCGCAACACAGATCGCGGCCCATTCGCCGCTCACGCTGCGCCTCGCCAAGGACGCGGTGCGTGCGGCGTTCGAGGCACCATTGAGCGCGGGCCTCGCAATGGAACGCGAGCTCTTCATCACTGCCTTCGGCAGCGCGGACCGCGAGGAGGGTGTGCGCGCGTTCCTGGAGAAGCGTGCCGCGGAATTCAAGGGACGGTGACCGACATGGCGAAGAATCCGTTCGGCGATGATCCGGAACCCAGGCGCGTCAATCCCTTCGGCGAGGAGGAAACGCTGGAGCCGGTGCAGGACGCCGCGCAGCGCGTGCAGAACGCCGCGCGCAAGATCCGGCTGCTCCGCGCGCAGATCGGCGCGGAAGGTCTGAGCCCTTCGGGCACGCGCGAGCTGCTCGACCAGTTCGGCTCCGTGCTGGACATCATCGCAGGTGCACTGAGGGAGCTCGACCAGAAGCAGAAGTAGCGCACGACAGCGGGCCCCACCTTCCCCGTCAGGAGAAGCCGCAATGACGCACCGTACGGCAGTACGCATCGGCATCGGCATCTTCATCCTCTATGCGCTCGCCGTGCACTGGCCGGGCGTGCTTGCCTTCTCCGGTCCGCGTCCGTTCATCCTGGGGCTGCCGTTCAACTTCTTCTGGGTCGTCCTCTGGATCGTCCTCGGCCTCTGCGCGCTGCTGCTCATGGAAGTCACACGTCAGCGGGAGGACGGCTGATGGAATCGTGGCACGTTGTGACGGCCGTGGTCGGGCTGTATCTCGTCGCCACGCTCGTGGTCGGCCTCGTCGGGGGGAAACGTGCAACACATGGTGTTGCCGGATACGTCGCCGCCGACCGGCAGTTCGGGCTGCTCGCGATGTACTTCGTCGTGGGCGGCACCGTGTTCAGCGCGTTTGCGTTCCTGGGCGGCCCGGGTTGGGCGTACTCGCGCGGTGTGGCAGCGCTCTACATCCTGAGCTATGGTGTGCTGGGCATCCTGCCCTGGTACTTCCTCGGGCCGCGCGCCGCGCAGCTCGGCCGCGCGCACGGCTACGTCACGCAGGCGCAGCTCGTGACCGGCCGCTTCCCCAGTCGGACGCTCTCACTGCTGTTCGCCATCCTGACGGTTGCCGCGTTCGTGCCGTACATCATGCTGCAGATGAGCGGCGCCGGCATCGTGTTCAACGCGGTCACGGCGGGACATGTCCCGCACTGGCTGGGCGCCGCCCTGGCCTACGGCGTGGTCGTGTTGTACGTGCTGTTCGGCGGCGTCAGTGCTGTCGGTTGGACCAATGTCTTCCAGGGCATCGTCATGATGGCCGCTGCGTGGATCCTGGGCATCTACATCCCGAACCTGCTGTACGGCGGGATCGGCCCCATGTTCGAGCAGGTCCTGGCTGCACGTCCCGAGCTGCTGACGCTGCCGGGCCTGGACGCGAGTGGCCAGCCGTGGAGCTGGGGCGCATACAGCAGCACGCTGCTGTCCTCCGCGATCGGCCTTGCGATCTGGCCGCACCTCTTCATGAAGGCGTTCACCGCGAAGAGCGACGCGACCATCCGCCGCACCGTCGTGCTGTTCCCCACGTTCCAGCTCTTCCTCGTGCCCCTGCTGCTCGTGGGGTTCGCCGGCGTCCTGTTCCACAGTGCGCCGGCGAGTGCGGACTTCATCCTGCCGCACATGATCCTGGAGACGGGAATGCCGGCACTGGTGGTCGGGCTCTTCTGCGCGGGGGCGCTCGCGGCCTCGATGTCCACCGGTGATGCACTGCTGCACGGCGCCGCTTCCGTCGCGATCGAGGACGGTATCGCGCCCTTCGTGCAGATCGAGGAACGACGACGCCGCTTCCTGATGCAGCTGCTCGTGCTGTCGATTGGCGGACTCGCTTACTGGCTCGCCGTCATCCAGCAGCGTTCGCTCGTGTGGCTGCTGGTCTCGGCATACGGCATCATCGACCAGCTGGCACCGCCGCTGTACGCCGCGATCTACTGGAAGCGGGCAACAACGCGCGGCGTCCTGGCAGGGCTGGTCGGCGGCAGCGCGACGTCCGTGTTCTTCTTCCTCAATCCGGCTCTCCGCCCCTGGGAGATCCACGAGGGCGTGCTCGGCCTGGTAGTGAACGTCACGCTGCTGGTGGTCGTCAGCCGCCTCGACCCGACGCCCGCCCCGATGCGGCCGGCGCCCGCCGACTCCAGCGTGAACGCATCCCCTCAACCTGTCTCCTGACGCCCCGGTTCCGGACCTCGAATTGCTCTTCTGTCGGCGTGGGTTGGGCCTTCCACCCGAGCATGAAGAGGCAGCATGGACGGGCAACCGCACCGCGAACGACCGCGCTCGTTCCACCCGCATTTCGTCGACAGCCCGCCCGCGCCGCGCGGCACACCGGGCTGGGACGTCGGCCCCGAGCGCCGCATCGATGATGGCCGCTCCCTCGCACGCGCACTCGGCTGGTTCAGTATAGGACTGGGCGCACTGGAGATCTTCGGTGCCCGCCAGCTCACGAACTTTCTCGGCGTCGACGAGCGCCATACGACGCTGATCCGCGCCTACGGTGTGCGCGAGGTGCTGACCGGAATCAGCATCATGAGCGAGCGCACCCCGGCGCCTGGCGTGTGGGGTCGGGTCGCCGGTGACGCGCTCGACCTCGCCACACTCGGAATGGCCTTCCGTCGTGACGATCCGAGTCCGCGGGGTGTCGCGATCGCCGCGCTCGCCGTCGCAGGTGCTGCGGCCCTGGACATTACGTCTGCGATGCAGCTGACGCGGACGCGGAATCGCACGCAGCGTCACGATCACGGGCGGGCGCGTGGCGACGGACGCACCACTGCGAAGGGACGTTTTTCCGAACGCAACGGAGACGCGTCATGAAAGCGCTCACGTGGCACGGCCGCTCGGACGTGCGCTGCGAGACGGTACCGGATCCCGGGATCGTCGACCCGACGGATGCCGTCGTGCGCATCACGTCGACCGCCATCTGCGGCTCGGATCTGCACCTGTACGACGGCTTCAACCCGTTCATGGAAAAGGGCGACGTGCTCGGTCACGAGCCGATGGGGATCGTCGAGGAGGTCGGCAGTGACGTGAAACGTATCCGACCGGGTGACCGCGTCGTCATCCCATTCACGATCTCGTGCGGCAGCTGCTGGGCGTGCAGGGACGGGTTGTATTCCGTCTGTCAGACGAGCAACCGCAATGCCGAGCTCGCGCAGAAGATGATGGGTCACACCACGGCAGGGCTGTTCGGCTACTCGCACCTCACCGGCGGCTTCGCGGGCGGACAGGCGCAGTACCTGCGCGTGCCGTACGCGGATGTCGGGCCGGTCAGGATCGACTCCGACCTGCCCGACGAGCAGGTCCTCTTTCTGTCGGACATCTTCCCCACCGGGTGGATGGCCGCGGAAAACGCGGAGATTCAGCCCGGCGACACGGTCGCGGTCTGGGGCGCCGGCCCCGTCGGCCAGTTCACGATACAGTCCGCGTGGATGCTCGGCGCGGGTCGCGTCATCGCGATCGATCGCGTGCCCGAGCGACTCGAGATGGCGCGCACCGCCGGACGCGCCGAGACGATCGACATCCGCGACGCCTCCGTCTACGACACGCTGCAGGAGATGACCCAGGGCCGCGGCCCCGATCGCTGCATCGACGCCGTCGGGCTCGAGGCGCACAGCGTCGGCAGCATCGATGCGGTCTACGACAAGGTGAAGACGATGCTGTTCATGGAAACGGACCGCGCGCACGTGATCCGCGAGGCGATCTACTGCTGCAGGCCCGGCGGCACGGTCTCGATCCCGGGCGTCTATCTGGGCTTCGTCGACAAGTTCCCGCTCGGCGCCTTCATGAACAAAGGCCTCACGCTCAAAACCGGTCAGACGCACGTGCAGCGCTACCTGGAGCCGCTGCTGCAGCGCATCGAGACGGGCGAGATCGATCCGTCGTTCGTCGTGACGCACACCGTGCCGATCGACGAGGGACCGGACATGTACCGGATCTTCCGGGCAAAGGACGACGGCTGCATCAAGGTCGTGCTGAAGCCCTGGGACTGACGTGGCGACGCGGGCGCTGGCGGTGAGCTGATCTGAACGGCCGGGGCACACTCGGCACGCGGCGGGTTACGACTCGCTCGCGCGCTCCTGCGACGGCGCAAGCACGGACTCGCTGACCGCGGCGTCCTCGTCCGCCGCGCTCTCGCGCGCCAGCGCCGGCGTGCGGTGCACGAGGCGGGCGAGCAGGATGCGCTCGGCGCGTACGTCATTGCCGAGCTGCACCATCAGGCGGACCAGGTCGCCGCCCCCCCACAGCACGACAGCGAGCACCAGCGTGCGTGCAAGCTCACCCAGGATCGCCGGGAGCTGCACCGCACCATGGTAGCGGAGATCCGCGACGAACTGGCCGATCACCGCCACGAAGAGGAAGACGGCGGCTGCCTTGAACAGGGTGCCGACCCAGCGCAGTGCCGTGTACGGCTCGATGTCGCTCGCGCGTACCTTGCCAACCTGCTCCTCACGCGTGCGCTCGTACTCCGCCATCCCTCGTCTCCTGTCGTTCATCGGGTCGCGCCGCCAGGTTGCAAGGCGGGGGCCAGACGCGAACGGCAGCAGAAGTGGCGAGCATCCGTGCAGGTCGTGTATCGCATGCGACGTCCTCAGCGAGTCATCCCGGTGCGGGCAGCCGCTGCGGCCCGCACGTCCATGAAAAAACGCCCCGTCCGCTGGACGGGGCGTTCATCATCGTCGCTCGCGCGCGGATCAGGCAGCCGGATAGACCGACACCTGCGTGCGCTTGCGGTCGTAGCGCTCGAACTTCACCACGCCGTCGACCAGCGCGAAGAGCGTGTCGTCGCGGCCCTTCCCGACGTTGCGGCCCGGGTGGAACCTGGTGCCGCGCTGCCGCACCAGGATGTTGCCCGCCGCGACTTCCTCACCACCATAGCGCTTGACGCCCAGGTACTGCGGATTCGAATCGCGGCCGTTCCGGGTGGAGCCGACCCCCTTCTTGTGTGCCATTCTGCTCCCTCCTCCTCAGCCGACCTTGATCTCGCCGATGCGGACCTCGGTGAACTTCTGCCGATGGCCCTGCTTGCGGCGGTAGTTCTTGCGGCGCTTCCACTTGAAGATGATGACCTTCCTGTCCTTGCCGTGGCGCACGACTTCGCCCGTCACCGTGGCATTCGCCACGGTCGGCGTGCCGACGCTCGTGCCGTCGTCGGTGCTCGCGACGAGCACCTCCTCGAAGGTCACCGTATCGCCGACGTCCGCGCTCAGCGCGGGCACACGCACGGTCATGCCGGGCTCGGCGCGGAACTGCTTGTCGCCGCTACGAATAATCGCGTACATGGTCGATCCCATTGATAGTCGCTACAGACTGGGAAATATGCTGGGTATTGGGGTGATCGTCAAGGCGGGCCGGGGCCCGGCGCCTGGGCCCGGGCCCGGGACGGCATGGACGGGCCGTCTGGGCCGTCTGGGCCGTCGGGGCCGTCTGGGCCGTCCGGGCGGCCGATCGCCCTTGCTCACCGGAACCCCGCGTCGTGCGCCCCTGCGGCCACTCCCTTATCCCCTGTTCGCCCCGACGGCCCCGCCGGCCCCGCCGGCCCGTTTCCCCTCAGCCCAGCGCAAACTTGT
>DASTYK010000107.1 GCA_035764935.1 Longimicrobiales bacterium
CGTCGAAGACCTCCAACCCGGCCGGTATCTCGATGAGCGCGAGCAGGTCACCCGTGCGGCCGAACACGTACCACGTCACCGACCTGGCGTTCGTTGGATCGGGATACGATTGGACCCACAGGCGATCCTGCGAATCCACGAGCATCGATCCATGTGCGGGCAAACGCTCGGGGTACTCCAGCGACGAGTAGAAGGCGCGGGAACTCTCTCCGTGCCGGCTGTCGGCCACGGCGCTCTCGATGTATGCCTCGCGACGGCGTCGATCGAGTGGCAGCCGTTCGATCGCGGTGTCGATCGTACCAATCCTGTCACCATCCGGGGAGAACACCGCGATTCGGAAGTCATCTCCCGTACCCAGATAGACGCGATCAGAGGCCACCGCGACGGCTGTCGTCAGGCCCAGCGGCCGGGGAGCAATGGCGCCCTGCGCGAAATACAACTCGTCGCCTGAGAATTTACCCAGCGGAATCGAAATATCTGATCCAGCGCGAGTCAGGTCGGCGCGCATCTCGACGCGTAACGGACCCTCTCCCTGCGGCCGAAGTGACCCCATGTTGCGACGCAGCGTAACAGCATCGCCGATCGGATTGCAGGCCATTCTCCAGGGACTCCACTGTTCACCAGCCCCAGGTGATTCTCCCACTCGCAAGGTGTGATGAAGAGCTCCAGCGGACGTGAATACCAAGATCCGACCCTGGTTCGGGTCCCAGACATGAACCAGCCCATCAGCGCACCGCATGGGAGGGCGCATTGTGCGAAACTCACCCGGCCCCTGCCCGCGGCCGCCGACGCTTACGAGATGCTCTCCGCGTTCATCGAAGAAACGGAGCTCGTGGTTCAGCGCGTCCGCGACGACGATACGCCCATCGCTCGTCTGCGTGACGCCGATCACACGACCGAAGCCGTCAGGTCCCGCACCCGAGGTGCTACCGATTCGGAGGAGCGGCGCGTCCGAAAGTACCCAGGTCGCAACATCCTGAGTCTGCGCTGCCAGAAGCCCCGGCATCGCAACCGTCGCAATCGTCAGGACGACGATCCTCCACCTCGATTTCGCTTCGCTCGTTCCTCGAGCGTTGCCTCTAGCCACCCGCAATGCCGGTGCGCACCTCGGAGCCGCGACTACGTTCACGTGCCGTCGCACCATTCAGTGCCAGACGTGCATGCACCTCGGATCCTCTCACCGTTCGTCCAGCAATCCACGTCGGGATCTTGCTTGTCGCAAGATCCACCCGCCGACAGACAGATTTCTGATGTTGAGGATGGAGTGGCTATGGAAGGGGGCGACGAAGCGGTAAGGAGAAGCGGGATGACCAGCATGCAGGCCCGCGGCCACGTGATTACGCGGGATATCGGGGCACCCTGTTCCATTCCGCTCATCATGCGAGCTCACTGCTCCGCCGAATGCGCATCCAGCTTCACCCCACGCCGAACAGCGCCTCACGTTCACCGAACCGCTGTTTCAGTGCCGCCCGCTGTCTTGCATGCTCCTCGCGCTCCAGCTCGGGATCGCGCTCCACGAGCGCGCGTGCGTCCTCCCGCGCGGCGAGGAGCAGGTCCTCGTCACGCTCGGGGTCGAAGAAGCGGAATGCCGGCAGGCCGTGCTGGCGAGCGCCGAACACGTCACCCATTCCGCGGAGCTGGAGATCCGCGCGCGCGACCTCGAAGCCATCGTCGGTCCGGGCCAGGATCTGGAGCCGCTCCACTGCCTCGGGTCCGCCGTCCGAGATGAGGATGCAGAATGAGTCGGCCGCGCCACGCCCCACGCGCCCCCGCAGCTGGTGCAGCTGCGACAACCCGAAGCGCTCCGCGTGCTCGACGATCATGACGCTCGCGTTGGGCACGTCGATGCCGACCTCGATCACCGTCGTGGCCACGAGGATGTCCAGCTCGCCCGCGGCGAACGCGCGCATCGTCGCATCCTTGGCGTCACCCGCGAGCTGGCCGTGCAGCAGCCCGACGCGCAGGTCGCTGAACTCCTCCGTGGCCAGCCGCTCGTGCTCCGCGGTCGCGGCCTTGAGCTCGACCTTGTCGCTCTCCTCGACCAGCGGATACACGATGTACGCCTGCCGGCCCTCGGCGACCTGCTCGCGCACGAACTCGTAGACGCGACTGCGCGCACTCCCCTGGCGTACCGCCGTTCGCACAGGCTTGCGGTTGGGCGGCAGCTCGTCGATGACCGTGAGCTCCAGGTCGCCGTACAGCGTGAGCGCGAGCGAGCGCGGAATCGGTGTGGCCGACATCACCAGCGTATCAGGCGGCGCACCGTCTGACGGCGGCTGCGTGTCCTCGATTTCGAGCGTGGGCTCGCCAGCCGCATCGGCTTCCGACGCGCCGTTCACACCAGCGCTGCCCAACGCCTGGCGCTGCCTCACGCCGAAGCGGTGCTGCTCATCGACGATTGCGAGACCGAGCCTGTGGAAGCGTACCCCCTCCTGGATGAGCGCGTGCGTTCCGATCACGATGTGCGCAGCGCCGCTGCGAATCTGCTGGAGCGCATCGCGTCGTTCACGCGCCGCCAGTCGCCCCGTCAACAGCACGCAGGCGACGTCGATGCCTTCCAGCAGCGCGCTGATCGTGCGCGCGTGCTGCTCCGCCAGGATTTCCGTCGGCGCCATGAGCGCGGACTGCATCCCGTTCTCTGCAGCCAGCAGCATCGCGAAGAGCGCGACGATGGTCTTGCCGGAGCCGACGTCGCCCTGCAGCAGCCGGTTCATGCGATACGGCGCGGTCATGTCGCCGAAGATCTCCGAGATCGCACGCGTCTGCGCCGCGGTCAGCTCGAAGGGCAGCTTCCGGTAGAGCGTTGCAATCAGGCGATCGTTCCGCACGAAGGTGATGCCGCTGCGTCGCGTGCGCTCCCGCCGCTGTGCGCGCGCATGCAGCAGTTGCAGGAAATACAGCTCCTCGTACGCGAGCCTGCGACGTCCCTGCTCCGCTTCCCTCAGTGAAGCCGGCCGGTGCAGCTGCTGCACGGCCTGCATCAGCGTGGGCAGACCGTGTCGCTGCGCGAGCGCCTGCGGCAGCGGATCCTCGGGCTGGAGCAGCGGGAGCAGTCTGTCCAGGTTCTGATCGAGAATCGAGCGCAGCACCTTCTGCGACAGCCCCTCGGTCGTCGCGTAGATCGGCAGCACCTTGCCGGCCGTGCTGCCGCCCTCGTCCTCCACCGAGCCCAGCACGATGTACTCGCGCGGCGCGATCTGGCGGCCGTGGAAGAAGCGGACGGGCCCGGTGACCAGCAGCAGGTCGCCCTTGCGGATGGTGCGGTCGAGGAACGGCTGGCCCGGCCACGACGCTTCGATCTGGCCGGAGCCGTCGCGCAGCACCGCCTGGAAGATGCGCAGCCCGGAACGCGTCGGCAGCACGCCCTTGGTGACGACCTCGCCGATCACGGTGGCATCCTGGCCGATCTCGACCTTGCCGATGCGCGTAACGGTGCTGGCGTCCTCGTAGCGACGCGGCACATGGAAGAGCAGATCGCGGGCGGTACGCACATCGAGACGTGCGAGCTGCTCGGCGCGCTTCGGGCCGACGCCCTTCAGGAATTGCGCGGCCTGGTCGAGCGGTGCAATGCCGCCGCGACCGGGCCGCACGTCACTCGCCGACGACGGCCTGTGCGAACCGTTCGGCATCGAATGGCTCGAGCGCGTCGATCGACTCGCCGGTGCCGACGAGCTTGACGGGCAGCTCGAACTCCTGCTTCAGCGCCACGATCACGCCGCCCTTGGCGCTGCTGTCCAGCTTCGCGAGCACGAGGCCGGTGAGCGGCAGCGCCCTGCTGAACGTGCGCGCCTGCGACACCGCGTTCTGACCGACCGTCGCATCGAGCACGAGCAGTGTTTCGTGTGGTGCACCCTCCAGCCGACGGCCGATCACGCGGTTCACCTTCTCCAGCTCCGCCATGAGATCGTTCTGCGTGTGCAGGCGGCCGGCCGTGTCCACGATGACGACGTCGCAGTTGCGGGCGTACGCCGCGTCGATCGCGTCGAACGCGACCGCCGCCGGATCCGCGCCGGGCTGTGAGCCGACGAACTCGGCACCCGTTCGCTGTGCCCAGATCTTCAGCTGGTCGATCGCGCCCGCGCGGAACGTATCCGCGGCACCGAGCAGCGGACGCTTCCCCTGCTTCTTCAACCGGTGCGCGAGCTTGCCGATCGTAGTAGTCTTGCCTACACCGTTCACGCCGACCATGAGGATCACTGTCGGCGTGCCCGCCGGTGCGAACTGCAGCGCCGTACGATCCTCACCCCTGGCGAGGATCGCGCTGATCTCGCCCGCGAGCGCCTGCTCGAACTGCGCTTCCGTGCGGATCTTCCCCAGTCGCGCCGGCTTCTCCACGGCATCCACCAGGCGCATCGTCGCCGGCACGCCGAAGTCGCTTTCGAGCAGCAGCTCCTCGAGCTGCTCGAGCGAGCCCTGGTCGAGCCCGCCGCGTGCAAGCACACCGACGTCCGTCAGTGCGACGTCCTTGATCTTCTGCCAGAGCGACCGTTTCTCCAGTCGCGCCATCATGCCTCCGTTACCATCGGTTACCTCAAGCCCCAGCGTCGACGCAGCACCCACTCCACGCACAGCAGCAGCACCAGCAGCGCCCAGGGCAGCGCGCTCGCGTGCAACGGACGGCGCGGCCCCCGTTCGCGGGCGTCCGGCCCCACCGGTGTTGCCTCGGCAACGAGTGCGTCCAGGTCCACACTCGCGCGCGCCAGCTCCGGCGAATACTGCTCCACCGTCAGCGGACCCGTCGCGCTACCCGCTACACTGTCCCCGGCGAACGCGGTCGCGGAATAGCTGTAGTGGCCAGGAGGCACGGCTGCGCTGCGCAGCGTATCGGCACCTCCCGCGGAGCGCGCGACACTGACCAGTGCACTGTCCAGCTCCGGTGCGGTCAGCTCGACTCGGATCGAGTCGACCTGGAGTCCTGGCGCGACCCAGGTCGGCCGCTCGCCGCGCGGGATGCTGCGCTGCGCCGGGCGAACCGCCGTCGTCGCAACCGCGCCTTCCTCGCGCATCAGCCACCCGGCCAGCGCGCCCCACAGCCGGGCGTAGACCGCGCGGCTCTCCGCGCCGCGAAACGCCCAGCCCCAGTACCCCGCACCCAGGGCGACGACCCAGCGCCTGCCGCCGGCTTCACCGGCGAGCACGATCGGCTGTGGCTCGCCGCGCCTGCGGCGGCTCGCCGCCAGCGGCGTCCACGCGCCGTCTCCGGCCTCGGCGGAACGGAGCTCGGTCAGGGGCGCGAGCCCCTCCAGCGACAGCCCGGACAGCAGGGGTGCGACGGGCGAGGAGGGGACGTCG
>DASTYK010000108.1 GCA_035764935.1 Longimicrobiales bacterium
CACGCCCTCCAGGGAGGTGAGGATGGCCGCGAAGAAGGGCCGCAGCACCGGCACAGCGAAGAAGACGGACAAGCGCACAGCGCGCACCGCCTCCCGGAGCGCCGGGGCCTCACGTTCCGCGAAACGGAGCCCGTCCAGGTCGACTGCGAAGAAGTCTGCTGCCACGAAGAAGACAACTGCCCGGCGTTCGACCAGCGGCGCTGCAGGCAGCGCGAGTGCACGCAAGTCCGCCTCGAAGGCGGGCCGCACCGGCGGCAGCGCCGCAAAGAAAACAGCTGCACGGAAGAGCGGCGGTGGCGCAGGCAAGGCCGGATCGGGCCGCAGCGCGACCGCGAAGAAGAATCCCCGTAAGACATCGCGCACGGCGAAGAAGGCGGCGGTGAAGAAGACCGCGAAGAAGACGGCTGCGAAGGCCGGCTCGGCACGGAAGCCGGCCGTCCGCAAGACCGCTGCAAAGAAGAGCCCGGCCAGGAAGACGTCGACCGGGGCGGCTGCGAAGAAGACGGCAAAGAAGGCAGCCGCGAAGAAGTCGACGGCCAGGAAGACGGCGGCGAAGAAGAGCGCGCCCAGCAAGGCGGCCGCGAAAAAGGCGGCCGCGAAGAAGGCGCCGACGAAGAAGGCGAGCGCGAAGAAGGCGCCGGCGAACAAGGCGGCGGCCAGAAAGGCTCCGGCCGGCAAGCCCGCCGCGAAGAAGAGCGCAGCCAGGGCCGCAGAGACGCAGGCGACCCCGGCGAAGGCAGCTCGCAAGCGTACACCGGCGGCCAAGGCGCCCGCGGTGAAGGAAGCAGCGGCACCGCGCGCCGACGAGGCGCAGGCTGCGACTGCTCCCGCGGCGGAGGTCCCGGCGAAGCGTGCCCGCCGTGGTGCGGCCGCCTCGCAGGCGCCCGGCGGCCCGGCGGCGGAGGCGCGCCCGAAGGGGAGCAAGTCACGCGCAGCGAAGGCGAATGAGCCGGAGGCGGACACGCAGGCGGGCGCGGGCGCGGCCGAAGCATCCACAGCGCCCCGCACCGGCAAGCGGGCGGCGAAGAAGCGTGGCGCGAAGAGCATCAAGAAGCTGCGCAAGAAGCTGCTGCGCGACGACGACGAGATACGCGCGCGCCGCCGGGAGCTGCTCCGTCGCAAGAAGCTACGGGCGAAGCGGCGCGCGATGCGCGAGCGCATGGCGGTGCGACCGTCGCCGCCGCTGGAGGAAACGGACCCGCTCGGCGCGTACCTGCGCGGCGACATGGTGCCCTGCCCGGTCGGGTGCGGCGGTTTCTCGGAGGTCGTGCGTATCGCCACGCGGGAGAACGGCGCGGGCGAGGTGTGGTTCGAGTGCCTGAGCTGTGCGCAGCGCAAGGAATTCGAGGTGCCGGCGCCGACCGCAGAGGAGAGCCGCACGGTGCGCCAGGCACTGGAGGAGGGACGCGAGCCCGGCTGCGTTCGCCATGGCGAGCGGCATGTCGGGCTGCGGCGCCGCGGCCCGAACTGGGTCTGCCCGTCCTGCGGCGTCCAGTACGAGTAGCGCTGGCCCGGTGTTCGCATCAGGGGTGGAACGCCGCCGCTGAGCGCGGTTAGGAGAAGGCGGCACACTCCGAGATACGAAGGCAGCACGATGGAACGCACCGGTCGACTCCAGACACCGCGCGGCGCGCGCATGCACCGCAGCCGCGTGCTGCGCACGGTCGTGATCGTACTGGTGGCCGTGCTCGGCACGGCGCTGTTCCGGCTGCAGGTGCTGCGCGGCGAGGAGTTCGCGGTCGTTGCGCAGAACAACCGGCTGCGGCCGGTGCCGGTGCCGGCCCCGCGCGGCACCATCTACGATCGCCATGGCCAGGTAGTGGCCGGCAGCATCCCCGGGTATCAGGTCATGCTGATGCCTGCGCCCATGGACTCCATGGACGCGCAGATTCAGCGGCTCACCCCCATCCTCGGCCTGACCGAAGCGAACATCCAGCGCGCGAAGCGGAAGTGGTCCCAGCAGCGCCACCTCCCGATGATCGTGCTCGACGACGCCGATCCGCGCGCCGTCGCGCGCCTCGAGGAGCGTCGGCACCTCTTCCCGGGTGTGCTCGTCTACGAGTACGCCAAGCGCTACTACCCGGACGGCGAAAACATCGCGCACTTCATCGGCTACGTTTCAGAGATCAGCGAGGCCGAGCTGGAAGAGCAGTTCGTCGATTACGAGCAGGGCCGCTGGATCGGCAAGAACGGGCTGGAAAAGGAGTACGAGCGGCTCATCGGCGGCACACCCGGTATGCGCTACCTCGAGATCGACGCGCGCGGCCGGATCAAGCGCTGGCTCCCCGAGGAGATGGGCGTGCCTCCCGTGCCCGGCAAGGACCTGCACCTTTATCTCGACCTCGATCTGCAGAACTTCATCGCGGAGATCTTCCCGAAGGAGTACACCGGCTCCATCGTCGCCATCGACCCACAGACGGGTGGCATCCTGGCCTACTACAGCCACCCGACGTTCGATCCAAACCGGTTCATCGGCGGGATTCCCGCGGCGTACTGGAAACAGTTGAACGAGGATCCGGCAAAGCCGCTGCTCGACCGCGTCGCCGGCTCAGGCCAGCCGGCCGCCTCCACGTGGAAGCTGGCAGTCGCCGGCATGGCACTCGATCTGGGCGTGATCGAGCCCGACGAGTACATGCCGCAGGCGTGCAATGGCGGCATCTACTACGGCCGCTACGCCCGCTGCTGGCTTTCGAGCGGCCACGGCCGGCAGAACCTGATCGAGGGAATCAAGAACTCCTGCAACGTCTATTTCTATCAGCTCGGCATCAAGATCGGACTGGAGCGCTTCCTCGAGACGGGCACACGGCTGGGGTTTGGCGACAAGACCGGCATCGACATTCCGACGGAGATTACGAACAGCTTCCCCGCGAGCATCGAGTACTGGGAGGACAGGTTCGGCTACCGCCCGTACGACAACGAGGTGCTGTCACTCTCGATCGGGCAGGGCCCGATCACGATGACCGTCCTCAAGCTCGCTCACATCTACAGCGCACTCACGGCTCCGGGCGGGAAGGTCCCCGCGCCGCGTCTCGCGATGGAGTCCGGCGCCCCGCGCGACACGTTCACGTTCCACGTCGACAAGGTCGACCAGTGGTACCTCGAAGCAGGCATGCGCCGTGTGCTCGGCCCCGGAGGTACAGCCGCTCTGAGCCGCCTGCAGGAATGGGAGCTGCTGGGCAAGACGGGAACCGCGCAGAATCCGCACGGGCCCGACCACGCCTGGTTCGTGGGTACCGGCGCGCGCGCACCCGGTGAGTCGCCGGAGATCGCCGTCACGATGTTCCTCGAGTTCGCCGAGCACGGCTACACCGCGTCCGGCTACGTCGCGGAAGCAGTCAACTTCTACCTGGACCGGAAGTACGGCCGCCCCTTCGAGCGCTGGGCGACGCCACGACTGCGCTTCGCCAACGGGTTGCCCGTGAACTGGAACTTCTCCGAGCCCATCCAGGACCCGCCGCGCCCCACCAGCTCACAGGCGGCCGCGCCAGCCGGTGGTCAGACCCAGACGACAGGGACACCGACAACGGCACGTGCACAGGGCGGTCCCAGCGACGCGGGCACGTCGACGCGACCGAGCGGCGGCAGGTAGGCGCGAGCGGCCGGTGGAGTGTGCCTTGAGGCGCCCCGAGCATCGCGGCGCCTTCCGGTTTTCAGGACCTGCGATGCGGCCGCGGACGCACCCGCGGTGCTGACGCCAGCTGGGCCAGTACTCGTCGCGCAACGATCGCCGCCCGCTGGTCGCTCGGCTCGTACTCTTCCAGGTAAAGATCCAGCAGCTCGCCGATCGGGAGGTGGGCCGCAAGCGACTCGTGGATATCCAGCACGTTCTCGACGTGCGTTTCGATCAACTCCTCCTCCGCATGCGCCATCGCGATCGTGAGCTTGCGCTGCGCGGCATCACCCAGACGTCTGCGTCTCAGCCACCTGAACACCCTCGCCTCCCACGCATCGGTTGAAAACCAGGCTGGCCCGTCGCACGCAATGATAACGCCGGCGCATGCAGGGCGAGGGGGGTGATGTTGCCACGCAGGGTGCGTGCGCCTGTCGAGGCAGCGGGGGCCGGGGGCGGCCCGCCGTCCCGGTGAGCGGCGGGCGGCTTTGGTGCCCGCTAGTCACACTCGGCGTTGCACGCGACCGGGAGAAAGAGGGGGCGGCCGCGCGATGGGCCAGTGGAGGCCCGGATTCTGAGCTCGGTTTCGTTCTGGAGCGGCAATGGCGCAGAAGGACCGCGTCGGACGCGCGGAGGCGTGTCATCATTGTCGCGACCCCTCGGCATCTGTTCGCTGAGATTGTTGGGGGTCGTCGGGCTCTTCCGGAGGGCGAAGTGGCCAGTCGAACAACTGGTCCAGGCGAAATGCCGTGCGGCGCTCCGGGTCCAGCATGCCGAACCACTGGACGTAGTTGTCGAGATAGCGCGTGCTCACGCCGCGAAACCGGTCGAGCCATCGCCGGAACCGTAACAGCAACGCACCCGCGTTGTCCGTGTGCGACAGCATGCCGCTTGCCCCCGTGGGCCGGCCCGCAGTCGCCGATTGAACGCTCAACTTTGCCGCCCGCGCCGCTGACGTTACCGGACTCAGGCGACGCGCACGACGTGACACGATCACCGCTGGCGGCTCCACAAAGGATTTCAGGACAAGATGCCACCAGAATTCTCTCGGCACTTCTTCGCCCGTGTACACCATTGCCGATCTCCCGCTGCGGTCACGCAAGCCGAGGATCCAGCTCCGCTGGTCACGGGCGTGCACGATCGACCGACGCTGGCGCTTCCATCTGCGCGTGTCGACGCATAACACCCTCGTCTCAGCCACTTCCACGAATCCGTTCAACAGCACAGTCTCTTCCGACAGCGCACCATTCAGCAGACGATGGCGCCAGCGAAAGGACGTCGTCAGGTGACAGCCGACCGCGCGAGCGCAAACGCGTAATGACGCGCTCGCCCGCATGTTGTCGCGATACGCGGGCAGGCGTGCGAGGCACTTCGACCATGC
Source organism: Longimicrobiales bacterium (assembly GCA_035764935.1). NCBI lineage: Bacteria > Pseudomonadati > Gemmatimonadota > Longimicrobiia > Longimicrobiales > Longimicrobiales bacterium. Next base: position 4,992 of record DASTYK010000108.1, read on the forward strand.
GACTGGTGTTCCCGTCAGATCATTGAACGTTCGTCGGCACTCGCGGCACCGATACCGCTGCCGTCCGGAGAACTGCCCCCATCGCCACACCCTGGTAGACTGGCAACGCGGGCACTTCACCTGTCCACCAAACCGCGCCTCGCGGATGGCTTTGATCAGGCGAGTCACATCCTGACCTGCCAGACTCGTGTTCAACATGCAGCGATTGTCGTGACGGCCGCAGGGCGGAAGAATGCGCGGCCGGGACACCAACACTCTCAGCGAACGGAACGCGAGGAGAGTGGCCGATGCGATGCTGCTCACCTGATGCCGCCATCACGCAGCGCTCTCCGCTCCCACGACGCAGCATGCATGCAGCGCCCACGCACTTTCCCGAACGAAAACACGCGCTCTCTGTCGGGCGCCGAACTCTGGTGGC
>DASTYK010000109.1 GCA_035764935.1 Longimicrobiales bacterium
GGTGACGCCTCCACGCTGGAGCGCCTGCTCGACAGTGTGGCATCGCCTGTGGACGCCGACGAGGTGATTGCCGCTCCGGCCGCCCGCGGCGACGACGCACAGGACGTGCTCGGCCTGCCCGAGCGCTGGCTGCGCAACGTCACGTTCGACGAACCGTGGAAGACCGACGGCGTTTCCGTGCAACCGTCGCCTTCGCTGCCTGCCGGCCACGCACAGCCCCCCGGCATCCAGCCACCCGCCGCCGATGATCTCGACATGTTCAACGGGCACGGCGGCTTTTCCGCGTCCGGTGACGAGTACGTGATCCGCGTTCCATGCGGCGCGGACGGCGTGCAACTCCCGCCGTTGCCATGGGTCAACGTGATTGCCAACGAGCACGCCGGCTGCATCGTCTCGGAGCGTGGCAGCATCCACACGTGGGCCGCGAACAGTCGCGAGAACCGGCTGACACCCTGGTCCAACGATCCCGTCTCGGATCCCCACGGCGAAGCATTCTGGGTACGCGACGAGGACAGCGGCGAGAGCCACTCACTCGCTCCTGGGCCGCGGCCCGCGCCCACCCGCTACGACGTGCACCACGGCTTCGGCTACACCCATTTTCGCCACGCCCATGACGGCCTCGCCTGCGAAGCAACCGTCTTCGTCCCGCGCTACGAACCCGTGCGCATCGTGCGCGTCATGATTCGCAACGATTCGGATCGCCCGCGCCGCTGCTCCGTCTTCGGCTTCGCGCAGCTCGTGCTCGGCGGCGAAGCCGCCGCGACGCGTGGCGGTGTGTCGGTCTCCTTCGATGAAGCGACCGGCGCACTCCTCGCGCGCAACAACGGGCGCGGCGAGTTCAGTGCCCGCGTTGCGTTCGCCTCCGTCGTGGCCGACGGCGCGACCACGCACTGGTGCGCGGATCGCGCGGCCTTCATCGGTGACGGCGGCGACCTCGCCGCACCTTCCGCGCTGCGACGGGACGCGCTGGAGGAACGGATCGGTGATGATGCATGCGCGGCATGGCAGGTGAGGCTGCGCATCGAGCCGGGTGAGACGTCGACGTGTGCGTTTCTGCTCGGCGAAGGCGACGAGGCCGGCGCTGCCCGCACGGTGCTGCACCGCTTCACCGACGTCATGGCGATCGATGAGGCATTCGAGAACGTGCGCGCATTCTGGCGCGATCTACTGGACAGTGTGCAGGTCGAAACGCCGTCGCCCGTCATCGACCGCATCCTCAACGGCTGGCTCTCCTACCAGAACCTGGCCTGCCGCATGTGGGGCCGCACCGCGTTCTACCAGTCGGGCGGCGCATTCGGCTTCCGTGACCAGCTCCAGGATGCGTCCGCCCTGCTCTACCTCGACCCGGCGTTCACTCGCCGCCAGATCCTGCTGCACGCCGCGCATCAGTTCGTCGAGGGCGACGTGCTGCACTGGTGGCATCCGCCGCTTTCCAAGGGCATCCGGACCCGCTTTTCCGACGACCTGCTCTGGCTGCCGTACATCACCGCATTCTACGTCGATTCGACAGGGGACGACACGATTCTCGACCAGAGCGTCGGATTCGTGCAGGCGCGGCTGCTGGAGGATGGCGAGGATGAGGCGTTCATGGTTCCGGAGAGGTCGCACCAGGACGCCACGGTCTTCGAGCACTGCTGTCGCAGCATCGATCGATCGCTCACGACGGGTGCGCATGGACTGCCGCTCATGGGTACGGGCGACTGGAACGACGGGATGAACCGCGTCGGGCGGGAAGGGAAGGGCGAGAGCGTCTGGCTCGGCTTCTTCCTCTACGACATCCTGCATTCCTTCATCCCGCTGTGCGAGTCGCGCGGCGAGTCGCAGCGGGCGGAGCGGTACCGCGAGTACCACCGTCAGCTCGAGCACGCGCTGAACGGAGCGGGCTGGGACGGCGAGTGGTACCGGCGGGCGTACTACGACAGCGGTGCGCCGATCGGATCAGCGACCAGCGACGAGTGCCGCATCGACACCATCGCGCAGGCGTGGGCCGTGCTGTCCGGCGCAGCGCCGGAGGAGCGCGCGCGCATGGCGCTCGATGCGATGGAGCAGCACCTGGTGTCCGAGGAGGAGGGGATCATCCGGCTGCTCACGCCGGCGTTCGACCGCACGCCGCACGATCCAGGCTACATCAGGGGCTATGTACCGGGTGTGCGCGAGAACGGCGGGCAGTACACGCACGGCGCGCTCTGGGGCGTGCGAGCACTGGCAGAGGCGGGGCGCACCGAGCGCGCGGCGCGCCTGCTCGAGATGCTCAGCCCGGTCAGCCACGGCAGCACGGGCGACGCTGTGGACGTCTACAAGGTCGAGCCGTGGGTCATCGCCGCCGACGTCTATGGTGTCGAGCCGCACGTGGGACGTGGCGGCTGGACGTGGTACACGGGCTCCGCTGGATGGATGTTCCGCGTCGCGCTCGAGTCCGTGCTGGGCCTCACGATCCACCGTGGCAGCGAGCTGCTGCTCCGGCCGTGCATCCCCGCCGGCTGGCCCGGCTTCCGCATCCGTTACCGGCTGCCGGACCGTGCGACGACGTACGAGATCAGCGTGGAGAACGGCGCGGAGCGGACGCATGCGACGCTGGACGACGCCTCGCTTACGGTGCGCGACCGCGCCGTCGTCATCCCGATCGAGCCGGATGGCCGTGCGCACCACGTGCACGTGCGGCTCGGCAGCGACGTGGGACCGCGCTACGAGCCGCGGCCCGCATGATCGAGCGCACCGCCGTTGCTGCGGATGATTTCGGAGTAGAACCGCGCGCTCGTCTTGGGCGTGCGGGCCTGCGTCTCGAAGTCCACGTGTACGATGCCGAATCGCGGACCGTAGCCGGCGGCCCATTCGAAGTTGTCGAGCAGCGACCAGGCGAAATAGCCGCGCACGTCGACGCCCTGCTGGATTGCGGCATGCACCGCGAGCAGGTGGTCGTGCAGATACTGCACGCGCAGGGGGTCGTGCACGGCATCGTCGCGGACCTTCGGCGGGTCGTAGAACGCCGAGCCGTTCTCCGTGATGTAGAGCGGCGTGTCGCCATAGTCCCGCTTCACCCGCAGCAGCAGGTCAGTGAGTGCAGAGGGATAGACCTCCCACTCCCAGCCGAGCACGGTGTGCGGGTTCTGCGGCTGGCGGACCAGGCTCGCCCGCACCGGGGGCGCCGCGTCGTCGTGCCGCGTGACGCCGCGCTTGTAGTAGTTGATCCCGATGAAATCGAGCGGCTGGCGGATCAGTGCCATGTCCTCGTCGCTGTGCCGCGGCCACGCGTCGCCGAAGACGTCCGCCAGCTCGGCGGGGTAGCGGCCATGCACGACCGGATCGAGGAACTGCCGGTTCATGTACGCGTCGGCACGCTGCGTCGCCGCAACGTCCTCGGCACGCTCGCTCGCTGGCACCTTGGGCTCCAGGTTCACGACGATGCCGATCACGCCCGTCTTCGCGTCGGAGCGGAACGCCTGCACCGCCTGCCCGTGCGCGCGCAGCAGGTTGTGCGCGACGATCGGCGCCTCGTAGTGACTGCGGTGACCCGGCGCGTGCGTGCCGTGCAGGTACCCGGCGTCCACGACGACCCACGGCTCGTTCAGCGTCGCCCACATCGGTACGCGGTCGCCCAGTGCGCCGTACAGCACGCTTGCGTAGTCCGTGAACCAGTGCGCGACGTCCGGGTTGAGCCACCCGCCGCGGTCGTCGAGCGCGGCCGGCAGATCCCAGTGGTACAGCGTCAGGTTCGGCGTGATGTCACGCTCCAGCAGAGCGTCGACCAGCCGCTCGTAGAAGTCGAGTCCCCTGCGGTTGACGGCGCCGCGTCCCTCGGGCAGCACACGGCTCCACGAGACGCTGAAGCGGTACGCCTGCAGCCCCAGCTCCTGCATCAGCGCCACGTCCTCCGCCCACCGGTTGTAGTGGTCGCAGGCGACATCGGCCGTCTCACCGAACGCGGTGTTGCCGGGCGTGTGCTCGAAGCGGTACCAGTTGCTCGCGCCGGCGCCGTCCGCCAGTGGCGAGCCTTCGATCTGGTGCGCCGACGTCGCGGCGCCCCACAGGAAGCCCTTGGGAAACTGCAGTTCGCTCATGTGCGCGAGGTCGTATGGCCAGGGTGAGTCTCGACGGGGTGCGGAAGGTCTACGACAACGGCTTCGTCGCAGTCGCGGACGCGACGTTCGACATCAGCGACGGCGAGCTCGTCGTGCTCGTCGGCCCGTCCGGATGCGGCAAGAGCACGACGCTGCGCATGATCGCGGGCCTGGAGTCCATCACGTCCGGCACGCTGCGCATCGGTGAGCGCGTCGTGAACGACGTCCCGCCCGCAAAGCGCGACATTGCGATGGTCTTCCAGAACTACGCGCTCTACCCGCATATGTCCGTGCGCGACAACATGGCTTTCGCACTGAAGCTCCGCAACGAGACCAGGAGCGAGATCGACCGGCGCGTCAGCGACGCAGCAGACATCCTCGGTCTCACACCCGTGCTCGACCGCAAGCCGCGCCAGCTCTCCGGCGGACAGCGCCAGCGCGTAGCGCTCGGGCGCGCGCTCGTGCGCAAGCCGCAGGTCTTCCTGTTCGATGAGCCGCTCTCCAACCTGGACGCAAAGCTGCGCGTGCAGACCCGCAAGGAGATCGCCCGCCTGCACCGCCGCCTCGGCACCACCATGGTCTACGTCACGCACGACCAGGTCGAGGCCATGACCCTCGGCGACCGCATCGTCGTCATGAACGCGGGCGAAGTCCAGCAGATCGGCACCCCGCTCGAGCTCTACGAACGACCCGCCAACCAGTTCGTCGCCGGCTTCGTCGGCAGCCCCGCCATGAATTTCATCCGCGGCACCATCGAGCAGCAGGCGGGCAGCGCAACATTCCGTGCCGAGCAGGGAGGCCTCGTCATCCCGCTGGCGAATGGTGCAGGCATGGGCGGCCAGGCGGTGCTCGGCCTCCGTCCCGAATCGCTCCACGTGGACGGCGGCCCCATCACCCCGGCCAGCAGCGCGCCCATCGATGCCAGGCTGGACGTCGTCGAGCCCATGGGCGCCGAGATCGTCCTGTCCGCCCGCACAGCCGACCTCGAGCTGGTCGCACGCGTTCCCCCGCAGCCGCTGCCCGAGCCCGACAGCCCCATCCGCCTCCTGATCGACCTGGACCGCGTCTACCTGTTCGACGCCGAAAGCGGCGCGTCGCTGCACTCGCCCGCGTAGCACGCCTGTGCCCGGGCGCGTGCGCCTGGCCGCTTCGCCCAGCCACCCCCAAGCGCCCCGTCCGGGCAGAGTCGGCGCGCACGCGCTCGCGCCCGGGCACGTGCCAGCAGGGCCGGTGGGCAGAGCGAGCCGGCGTCGCTTCTCCCGGGTGCCTGTGCCGGTGTCCCACCGCCCGCCGCCCGCCGTCAATCCCGCAGTGTCCACCACCCCTCTCGCAGCGCGAGCGAAGCAAGCGCGCCCCCTCTCGCCCACAACCCGCCGTTCAAAAGTTGTCACGCTAGTTAGCTCTCAGACGTTCCCCACCAGCAGCCGCTGCGCAGGTCTCTCCTGCTACCACGCAGCCGCCCGCGGTGGGCGGATCCGGCGCTGAAGACTCTCCGTCGTCTGCGTGAGGCCCGATGTCGATTCGAACAGCGTTCGCCGTTCTCCTGCTGCTGGGGGTCGCCGTGCCGGCCGCGGCGCAGTCCATCGTGGAGCAGGAGGCGGCGCAGTCGCCCAGCATGCTGCTCTTTCCCGTAGACGAGGTCGCGCCGGCGGGCAGCCTGGAGATGCTGATGGTGCGGCCGAAGAACGGCGCATCGGCCGTCGGTGCCGGCGGCTCGTTCGGCCTGCTCTCGCGCGTGCGGCTTGTCGCCCAGGCGGCCGTCGGCCGGCCCGATCCAGGGGTGGAAGACCTGCGGCAGCAGGAGCGCGGCTGGTACCTGGGTGCCTCCGTGCTCGGGGTGTGGACGCTGGCCGGCGACGCCCGCACCGGTCTCGACCTGGTGGTCGGCGTGCAGGTCGATCATGCGACCGGCAGCAGCGCCACGCGGACGAGCGCGCCCAGCGGGCTCACCGCGCGCCTGACCCAGACCGTCGGCAGCGTCGATCTCCAGCCGTTCGTCGGTGGCGGCGTCGCACTCCGCAACGACAACAGCGCGGCGCACCGGCAGTGGAACTCGCTGGACGTCGATGACGCCATGTCGACCGCCGGCTGGTTTGCACACACGGGTGTGCGGGTCGGCAGTGGCCGCTTCTGGGTGCAGCCGTCGATGACCTGGTCCAAGGTATTCGGCGACGGCGGCTTCCCGCCGGTGCTGGTGGAGGAGGCGTCGGGCTCGACGCGCAGCGCGTCGCCCACGATCGAGCACGCGCCGCTGCTCACACTGCGGGCCGGCTTCTCACCCTGACGGGCCCGCCGGTTTCTTCCGTTCCAGCCGCGTATCCTCGAAGGAGACGGGGTCCTCGATCGGCTCGAGGTGCGTGAACACGGTGCTGTTGGGCACGGCACTGCGCACGCGTTCCTCGATGAGCTCGAGCAGGTCGTGACCCTCCTGCACCGTCCATTCGCCGGGCACCAGCACGTGGAAGGAGATGAAGCGGCGGGCGCCTGCCTGGCGTGTGCGCAGCGCATGGTAGTGCACGCCACGCCGTTCGTAATCGTCGAGCACGTCCAGGATGCGGGTGCGCATCTCGCTGCTCAGGCTGGTGTCGAGCAGTCCCAGGGCCGAGCGTCGCAGCAGGGAACCGCCGATGTAGAGGATGTTGCCTGTCACTGCGAGCGCGAGCAGCGGGTCGAGGATCTCCCAGCCGGTGAGTGAAGCGCCCACCAGCCCGAGGACCACTCCGATCGACGTCCACACGTCCGTCATCAGGTGCTTCGCGTCCGCTTCCAGCGCGATGGATCCGTGTCGCCGCGCGGCGCGCAGCAGCACGCGCGCGACCACCAGGTTGATCGCGCTGGCGACCAGCGCCACGGTCGCGCCGATCGTCAGGTCCGTGACGGGTCGCGGATCGAGCAGCCGCTGAAATCCCGCAACCCCGATTGCCACGGCGGCAACCAGGATCAGTGCACCCTCGAAGCCACTCGAGAAGTACTCGACCTTGGTGTGACCGTACGCGTGCTCGTCGTCTGCCGGTCGTTCCGCGACCGCCAGCGCGTAGAGTGCGACCACGGCCGCGATCAGGTTGACCAGCGATTCCGCGGCGTCGGAGAGCAGGCCGACGGAGTCGGTGACCAGCCACGCGCCGCCCTTGAGCCCGATCGTTGCGATCGCCGCCGCGATCGAGAGCCAGGCGTAGCGCTTCAGTGAGGTCTCGCGCGCGGTGTCTGCCGCGTGGTGTAGCATCCCGTAACGCCCTGTGCATCCGCCCGAGTGAGGCGGTAAGTTGGACAGGGAGAAGGACCTGCCACAAGTGAGGAATCATGGCAAGCGAAGTCGCCACACTGGGCGGCGGCTGCTTCTGGTGCCTGGAGGCTGCCTACGTCGAGCTGGACGGCGTGCTCGATGTGCAGTCGGGCTATGCGGGCGGGCACGTCGAAAACCCGGATTACCGCTCGGTGTGCACGGGCCGCACGGGGCACGCCGAGGTCGTGCAGATCACGTACGATCCCGAGCGCATTTCGTACACGGACCTGCTCGATGTCTTCTTCACCATCCACGATCCCACGACGCCCGATCGCCAGGGCAACGACGTGGGGCCGCAGTACCGCTCCATCATCCTGTACCACGATGATGCGCAGGCGGACGCGGCGCGCACCGCCATCGAGCGGCTCGAGCGTGAAGGCACCTGGGATGCGCCGATCGTGACCGAGGTCGTTCCCTTGCGCGCGTTCTATCCGGCCGAGGCGGAGCACCACCGGTACTACGAGCGGAACTCGAACCAGCCGTACTGCACGTTCGTCGTGGCACCCAAGGTCGCCAGGGTGCGCAGGGAGTTCTTCGACCGGCTGCGGCGCGCGTGAGCGATCAGCAGCGGGCCGAGGACGCAGCCGGCGTTCTGCGCGCGATCTGGATCAAGCGCATGCGACGCGGCCCGATGGACGCCGTCGCCGAGGCCACGCTCGTCGAGAACCGCGGGATCCTGGGCAACGCGAACCAGAACGGGAGACGGCAGGTCACGATCATCGAGGAAGAGGCCTGGCAGCGGCTGATGGCGGAGACCGGCGGCGAGCTGGACCCTTCGAGCCGGCGCGCAAACCTCATGATCTCGGGTGTGCCCCTCGCGAACAGCCGGGACCGGCTGCTGCGCATCGGCGAATGCGTGATCGACATCCGCGGCGAGACCCGGCCCTGCGAGCGCATGGATGAAGCGCTGCCCGGTCTGCGCGAAGCGATGAAGCCGGAGTGGCGCGGCGGCGTGTTCGGGACGATCGTCGCCGGCGGCGTGATCCGCGTCGGCGATGCCGTCCGTTTCGATGGCTGGGCGGATGATGCGGCGCGCGCTCCGGTGGGTCGCTCCGCGCAGCGGCGGCCTTAGGCAGGCGCCGGGACGCGACCGGCCGCAACGCACGAGCGGCGCCCCGAACGATCGAGGCGCCGCTCCGGTTACTGAAAACCGAATTCGCCGCTCCTACGCCAGCTCCGTCTCTTTCGCGCCAGCCCGCGTGCCCAGCCCGACCGCCGCGCCGAACACGAGCGCCGTGCCCGCACCGACGATCGGGAGCGCCCACACCACGGGTGTTGCAATGGCCGTCGCCGCGAGCCCTGCGATCACGGGCGCGGACGGCCTGTGCGCAGCATCCACGTAGCGGAGCCTGTGACTGACGAACGCGCGTGACCTGATGTATCCGAACCCTGCAGCGGTACCCGCCGCGAGAAGACCGATCAGCTCGAACATGTGATGCCTCCTGTTTCAGAACCGTACGCGCAGCGGCGCCCACGGGTTTCCGGAGGCGCCGGCCTCAGTACACGCGCTCGTAGGTGCGCAGTCCGGATGGGGCGCGCAGGAACAGCCGGTCGAACGGGGGCTGATCCCACGACAGCGCCAGGAACTGCGCCTCGCCGCCCGACACCGGCCGCAGCAGCTGTGGGTTGCGCTGCAGGGCACTCTCCAGGCCGGCCTCGGCCAGCGTCGCGGCCTGCAGCGCCCAGGTGCCCTGGTCGAAGCTGACCAGGTCCGGCAGCCCGGACGGCTGGACGGCTTCCTGGTACAGCGGGTAGCTCCACTCACGGAACCGGGCGACGTCCAGGGGCAGGTTCTTTCCGGGGAGCCCGGAGTCCACACACCCGCTGCTCAACACTGCCAGGAGCGCCACCGCTCCCATCCGCCAGCCTCTCGACATTCCTCCTCCATCGGGATTTGACGCGCGTTGCGACCTGCCACATCCTACGGTTCGCGGTCGGCGCGCGAAAGCGTCGCAGTCAACTCGAACGGAGTCCGCCATGCGCATCGTCCTCGACCCCGTCCCTCTCGTGCTGGGCATCTACGCCTATGTCGGCGAGCTGCTCGCACGTGCCGTGGAACGACGCGAGGACGCGGCTGCTGACGTGCTTGCGCGCCGTCTCGCCCGGCAGCGCGGCCAGTCGGGCGACCGCGAGGTCCAGAAGCTCGTGCGCGCGATGCACGGCGACGTCAAGGTCGCGGACAAGCTGCTCAAGAAGACCGCCGACGTGTGGAAGATATCCCAGGAGACAGACCTCGTCGACCTGGTGATCCTCGCGCGCGGCGATGAAAATGCGCCGCGCGCGTACGTGCTGCTCAAGCCGAAGGAGATCGAACCGCTGCTGCAGGCCATCCGTGCAGCGGCAGCGGGTGCGGGTGAACGGGAGGAGACGCTCGCCGACATCGACCGGATGATCGACGACGTCAATGCGCGCGGCAACGATTACCTGACGTTCGGCTTCGACCCCTGGCAGGGGTAGTCGCGGTTCCGCCAGCCAGCCGAACACACGCCACCGGCCGGTCGGACCCTCCGGCTCAACACTCCACCAGCGCCTCGATCAGCTCCGCGCCCAGCGCTTCCACCTGCCAGGCGCGCATGTCCCTCACGTCCCGCAGCGCCGCCGGTGTCCGGGGCCGCGCGCGCGCAACGTCCTCGAGCTGCTGGCGGGGCATCAGGAAGCCGCGTTCCAGGCCGAGCCGCTCTGCGGCCCTGTCGCGTACCGCCTTCAGCCGCTCGACGCACGCGTCGAAGGACGGGTCGGGCGGCGGGCGGCCGGGCCCGCGCGGCCGCACCGGGAGCTCGCGCTCCGGCAGCGCGCGTGCGCGCGCGACCGCGTCCATCACGGCGGCGCCACGACGGCGGATCAGCGCATCGCTCAGCCCCGGAATGCCGCGCAGCTGATCGACCTGCTCCGGCAGGCGACGGGCGATTTCCACGAGCGTCTCATTGCCGATGACGCGGAAGGGAGCCACGTCGCGCTCGGCGGCTGTCGCCTCGCGCCAGCCGTGCAGCTCCCGCAGCGCAGCGAGCTGGCGCGGCTTCAGGTCGCGCGTGTTCTTGAGCCGCAGCCACGCATCCGGGTCGCTGCTGGCGGCCGCGGCATCGACCTGCACCCGGAGCTCGAACTCCTCGTGGGCCCAGTGCAGCCGACCGGTCTGCTCGAGCAGGCGACGCAGCACGTCGCGCAGCTCGGGCAGGTGCTTCGTGTCCTCGGCCGCGTACGCGATCATGTCCCGGGGCAGCGGCCGCTGCGCCCAGTCCGCGCGCTGGTGCTTCTTGTCGAGCTTCACGCCGACGTGCTTTTCGAGCAGGCTCGCGAGCCCGATCTGCGGCTCGCCCAGCAGCTGCGCGGCCAGCTTGGTGTCGAACAGGTGCGTGATGCGAACGCCGTAGTCGCGCGCGAGCAGGCGGAGGTCGTAGTCGGCGTCGTGCAGCACGACCTCGACCGCATCGCTGGCGAGCAGCGGCGTGAGTGGCGCGATGTCCGAGACCGCCAGTGTGTCGATTACCCAGGTGTCCGTCCGGGTGGAAACCTGAAACAGGCAGATACGGTCGTGGTACCGGTGGTAACCGGCCGCTTCCGTGTCGATTGCGAGAAGGCCGGCACCGCTCAACTGACCGGCGAGCGCTTCGAGTCTCTCGTCGCTGTGTATGTACTCCATCGATTTTCCGCTGTGTAACGCGCCCGCACCGCCCGCCGCTACCGGTTTGCGCGCTGCTCCGACCGCTCGTAGGATTGGGCCGCCAACTGTGAGCCCCCGGGACCTCTCGCGCAAGGAGCGGAGCAGTCGATGGTCGAGCCGCGTGTGCGACTTCTCATTGCCGACCGGGTGCACACACTCGCCCCGGATCCGGAGCCGCACACCGATGCCCTCCTGCTGCGCGGCGATCGCATCCTGCAGACCGGGCGCGCCAGCGAGCTGCGCGAGGGACTCGACCCGACCCAGGTGCTGCGCCTGCACGGTGTGATCACACCGGGTCTCACGGACGCGCACATCCACCTCATCGAGTGGGCGCTCGCCCGCACCATGGCGGACCTGTCGGTGGCGGAGTCGCCGGAGGCGATCGTCGACGCGGTCACGCGCCACGCAGCCGAGCGTCCCGACGACGAGTGGGTGCGCGGCACCGGCTGGAACCCGCACCGCTGGGGGGGCGCCTACCCGGACCGCGCGCTGCTGGACCGGGCCGTGCCCGACCGTCCGGTCGTCCTGCAGAGCCACGACATGCACGCGCTGTGGGTGAACGGCACCGCGCTCCAGCGTGCCGGCATCACCGACGACACGGCGGACCCGCCGAACGGGCGCATCGTGCGCGACGAGACCGGTCGCGCGACGGGCGTTCTGCTCGAGTACGCCGCGCAGCTCGTCAACCGCGCCGCGCCTGCACCGTCCGTCGACACCGTGATGGACGCGGTCGCCGATGCGCAGCAGGTGCTCCACCGCTTCGGTATCACCGGCGTGCACGCGTTTCCCAATGTGCACATGCAGAACATGCCGCCGCTGCTCGTGCTGCAGGCACTGCGCGCACAGCAGCGACTCGACCTGCGTGTGCTGCAGCACCTGCCGGTGGAGCAGCTCGACGACATCATCGGCATCGGCCTGCGCAGCGGATTCGGCGACGGACTGCTCCGCGTCGGCGGGATCAAGATGTTCCTGGACGGCGCACTCGGCTCACGCACGGCCTGGATGCGCGAGCCCTACGAGGACAGCGACGACACCGGCATGCGCGTGCTCGAGCCGAGGCGCTTCGAGCAGCTCGTCGCCCGTGCGGCCGCGGCGGGACTGGCCAGCGTCGTGCACGCGATCGGTGATGCCGCGGTATCGCTCGCGCTGGACGTGCTGGGGCGCGCCCCGCGCAGCGGGCTGGCCATGCCGCATCGGATCGAGCA
>DASTYK010000110.1 GCA_035764935.1 Longimicrobiales bacterium
CGGTTCTGCTTTGAGCTGAACCTGCCCAGGGTGAGCCGGTTCTGACCGGGAGAGTCCGCCCCGTCCCCGCCCCACGGTCCCGCCCGCGCGCGCGCGCTCTCTCTCTCTCTCGATCAACCCGACGAACAGCACCACTGCGACCACGAGCCCGCCCGGACCGCTCGATCCTTGAAGAAGCGGATCGCCGGGCTGATCCGTTAGATCGCCTCGACTGCGGGCTTCCTCTCCCCCAGGCTGCCGGCGCCTGTTGCCAGGGTGACCATCACCGCGGCGGCGGCTGCGCTCAGCCGGCCGCGCACTGCATCGCATGCGGCGACGATCTCCGCGCTGGTGACGTCGTATGCTGCATCGATTTCGTCCACCAGGCCCATGAGGCGATCCGCGTCCATCCGGTCGGTCCGGCACGCGAAGCGTTCCAGTGAAACGGACTTCATGAAGTCGATGCACTTCGGACGGTAGGCGAGCGAGATGGCGGGCACGCCGCATCCCAGGGACAGCACCACCGCATGCAGCCGCTGCCCGATCACCATGTCGTACTCGGCGATGCGGCGCAGCGTCCGCCCGGCGTCCTCGTACGCTTCCCAGATCGGGACCGCACCGTCGCCCAGCCTCCGGTTGAGCACGTCGGCATGCTGCACGTCATCGGGGTGCATCGGCAGAAACTCCACGCGCTGCCCCCGGCCGCGCAGCCGTCGCACCGCCTCGACCACCGCATCCGTGATCCGCCCCTGCTCCCCCCAGATCGGCCCGCTGCAGCCGAGGTTGACCGATACCAGCCCGGCGCGGCGGAAGTCTGCCCTGGGCGTGCAGTACGCCAGCGCGGGATCCCCGATGACGTCGACGTTGCGCACCCCCCAGGAGCGCAGAATCTCCGCGCTGTCAGGGCCGCGCACGCTGACGTAGGAGGCAGCGTTCAGCGCGTCCGCCCACTCCTTCGGTGGGTCCCGGTAGCCCCAGAAGTCCGGATCGCGCACGCCCGTGCCGAACACGACCGTTGGGATGCCGCGCGCCTGGGCGTGTACCAGCCGCTTCAGGTAGTTCGCATTGATGAGCGTTCCGCCACCGAGAAATACCGCGTCGAAGTCGTTCCTGCGATGCAGATGCCGCCGCGCCCAGTGCACGTGCGGGGGCAGCCGGCCGTAGCTCAGGAACGTGCTGCCGGGGAACAAGCGGTCGAAGCTGAGGAGCAGCACCTCGTCGCCGAGGTTCCGATGTCCCACCCAGCCGATGTAGCCGTAGACGGCGTGGGGCTGCCAGAACCGTGAAAGAGACGAGAACGTGCGGTAGCGCGACTGTCTCAGGATGGAGCCGAGTCGTGATACCGACCGCTCCACGGTGATCAGGGGATTCACGAGTCACCTTTCATCGACAAGCGACCGGAGCGGGGTTTTCCGCAATCGCGCAAGCAGGCAGATCACCTGCGATCGATGCGCTGAGCGCACGCGGGCCGCGCCGTTCGACTGCGGTCCGGCTCGACATCCGCCACAGTCGTACCAGCGCTCCGCACCGATCGGGGCAGGACGCAGCCGCCCGACTGCCCCCGTTCCCGTTGCACCCGAGCGACGATCCTGCCGCGCGCACGCGATAACTGCCGCGACAGTATCGCACCGCTATCCGCCGCGATTGCCCGCCCGCAACGTGCTTTTCCACCGAAGTCCGCTGCCCCGGTGCTGCGCATGATTTCTGCGCCCGCACTTGCTTCTCATGTCCACCCGACTCGCGTACGCCAATACGGCACAGCCCCGGAGAACAACGGACGTGTCCAGGCCGCCCCTGGCCCTGCTGGTCTGTCCGCACGAGTGGGCGGCGCGGTCCCTGGATACGATCCTCGGCCCGCAGGGCTTTGCCCTGCTGCACGCCTTCACCGGCGACCAGGCGCTCGAACGCGTGCGGGAGAGTGACCCCGACGTCGTGATCATCCACGGCGACATGCCGGACATGGATACCGAGCAGCTCTGCCTGCGGCTGACCGTGGACGGTGGCCTCTCACCGGCGGCCCCGGTGATCGCGTTCCACAGCACCCCCATCTCGCGCGAGGAGCGGCTCCGCCTGCTGGCCGCCGGCGCATGGGACGTGTTCGCACCCCTGGACGCCGAGGAGTTGCTGCTTCGTATCGAGCGTTCCATCCAGGGCAAGCTGGAGGCGGACCGCGCGCGCGAGAACGCGCTGCTCGACGCGGATACCTCTCTCTACAGCTGGCAGGGCATCGTCCGGCGCATGCGCGAGCTCGGCGCCGCCGCCGACCGCCACGGCCGCCCCCTGGCCTGCGTCGTCGTTACCTCCGGCGAGCCGCCGACTCCGGTCGACTCCGTCGAGTTCGCCCGCACGCTGCGCCACGTCACGCGCAGCTCCGACGTCGTAGGGCGCAGCGGGCCGGGCGAGTTTGTCATCATCACACCCGATACCGACGCGTCCGGCGCGCGCACCCTCGCCGAGCGCATTCGCACCGCCACGACCGCGACCGTGAGCGGCGCCGCGACGTACAGCATCGGCACGTATGGCGTGCGCGATCTGCGCGCCGCGCGGCTCGACCCGATGGAGCTGCTCGTTCGCGCTACTGTCCGCGCGCACGAGCCGGAGACCAACACCAGCTAGTACGCTGTCGAAACCGTGCGTTGTGACATAAGACGACGACGGTTCTTTCGTCTCAGGATACTTGACTGAAGATGTGACGTTGATTAGCTAAAAAGACGCGCCCGTTGGGCGTTCATCTCCTCCGCGCTGCCGGCGGCGCCCGACGGGCTCCGCCGCCCGTCTCAAATGCTCGATCCCCCTCGAGCGCGTCTTTCTCCCACTGTCTGGTATCACGGTTTCACAAGGACAGGGAGTCCCTCATGCCCGTGTTCACACCGGTCGAGTCCCCGCGAACTGCTGTGTCGCTGGACGAGACCCAGAAGTCCGGCATCCGTATCCTCATCGTCGAGGACGAGTCCACACTGCGCGAGACCTGTGCGACCATGCTGGGTCTGCAGGGCTACAACGTGCAGGCCACGGGCAAGGGTGAGGAGGCCCTCGAGTGGATCCAGCGACGTGAGTACGACGTCATGCTGCTGGATCTGTACATGGCGCACGTTCCTGGCATGGACATCCTGAAAGCTGCGCTTACGCAGCGGCCGGAAACACTTGCCATCATGATGACGGGCAACCCGAGCATGGCGTCCAATGTCGAGGCGCTGGAGCTCGGCGCCTGGGATTACCTGCCCAAGCCGTTTTCCGCGACCCACCTGGAGCTGCTGATCGAGCGCGCTGCGTACACCGTTCTGCAGCAGCGGCAGGGCACACCGATGCCGCCGCCGGCGGGTGGGAGGCACAGGATTGCTGCCGACCAGGAGCTCCCGCTGATCGGCAACTCCCCCGCGTTCGTCGGTGCGCTGGAGCTTGCACGCAAGGTCGCGCGCAGCAACGCATCGGTGTTCCTGACCGGTGAGAGCGGCAGCGGCAAGGAGCTGTTCGCGCAGTTCATTCACCAGCACAGTCGCGCCGCGGCTCGCCCGCTGGTCGCGATCAACTGCGCCGCGCTGCCGGAGCCGCTGCTCGAGTCGGAGATGTTCGGGCACTGCAAGGGCGCCTTCACCGGCGCAGTACGCGACCGGCCGGGTCTGTTCGAGACCGCGGATGGTGGCACGCTCTTCCTGGACGAGCTGACGGAGATGTCGCAGGCCATCCAGGCGAAGCTGCTGCGCGTCATCCAGGACGGCGTCGTGCGCCGCGTCGGCAGCAGCACTGCGGATGCCACGGTCAACGTCCGCTTCATCGCCGCGACGAACCGCGACCCGGCGCAGGCGGTGCGGGAAGGACGACTTCGATCGGACCTGTATTACCGGTTGCGCGTCGTTCCCATCCGCGTCCCCCCACTGCGTGAGCGCGGGGCGGACATCCCACTCCTCGCCGATCATTTCCTGAAGAAGTTCTGGGAGCGCGACTACCCGAGGGAGCCGGCGCCGCATTTCGGCGCGGGCGCGATCCAGGCACTGCTGACACACACCTGGCCCGGCAACGTTCGCGAGCTGCAGAACGTGGTCGAGCATACGGTCGTGCTTGCGGAGCCGGGCAGCGAGATCCGCGCTGACGAGGTCCCGTTCATCGCGGAGGACGAGACCGGCAGCGGCACGCTCAACTCCGATCTCGTGCGCGTGCGCGCGTTGACACAACCCTACCATGAAGCGCGGGAGCAGGTCCTCTCCGACTTCGAGCGGAGCTACCTGGTGAGCCTGGTCGACCGGGCGAAGGGGAACATGTCCCGGGCAGCCCGGCTTGCCGGCGTCGATCGCACGACGCTGTACCGCCTGGTCGAAAAGCACTCACTGGAGCGGGACAACTCGCTCCGGTCCCGGTGAAGCCTGCCGGTCGTGCTCAGCGGCGGCGAGCCGGACCGACTCCGAATCGCCGCGTGACAGCCCTGCCGGAAGGGAGGCCGGTTCCACACGCCTCAGTCCTGACACGGGCGCGCGAGCGCGTGCTCGCCTCTCCCGGGGAGTGGCGTGCGCACTGCTCGAGCTACGAGGACGTCGAGACGCGCCTCGAGGAGCTGTGCGTCGCGATCGAGTCGCCGGACATGACGCTCAATACCGGCGCGGCAGTCAGCGAGCGTGTGCTCCAGCAGCGCCTGCTCGACCTCCTGCGCTGGCAGCTCATCAGCGATCCGGACACGCAGTGCGAGGACGGTCAGCTGCTCGGCGTCATACGGCGCATCGAGGTGCTGCGACGGTCGCTCCAGCCTCCCGGCGATGACGTGCTGCCGGCGCACACCGGGAATGCGGAAAGCCTCGACCTGGTCATCGAGGTCGCGCACGACCTGCGTTCGCCCCTCACGTCCATCCTCTTCCTCGCCGAAACGATGCGGAAGGGGCAGACGGGCCCCATCAACGAGATCCAGAAGAAGCAGCTCGGGATCATCTACAGCGCGGGCTTCGGCCTGCTTTCCGTCGCGAGCGACATGATCGAGATGGCCCGCGGCGAATCGCTGCGCGAAACGGACAGCGCCGCCTTCTCGATTGCGGATCTCTTCGAGCAGGTACGCGCGATGGTGTCGCCGTTGTCGGAAGAAAAGAACCTGACACTGGAGTTCTTCGGCCCGGAGCACGACGTGCGGCTCGGTCACATCGTGCCGCTCAGCCGCGTGCTGCTCAACCTGGTGACCAACGCGATCAAGTTCACGGAGGAAGGCTTCATCCAGGTTGCGGCCACCCCGCGTGGGCGCACACACCTGCTCTTCACCGTGCGCGACACGGGGCCGGGCATCGAGGGCGCGCGTCGGCAGCGACTGTATCAGCCGTTCCGCCGGCGGCAGCAGGGCAACGGGTTCCGCCTGTCAGGAACCGGGCTGGGCCTGTCGATCTGCCGGAGGCTCGTTGAGGCGATGGGCGGCGACCTGCACGTGCATTCCGAGCCCGACTGGGGCACGGAGTTCAGCTTCGAGCTGCACCTGCCACCCGCACCGTTGACGACGGTGCTCTGAAGGTTGTCCCTCCCGATCCGCTTACGAAAAGAGATCGCTAGCCGGGCTCGACTGTCAGGACGGCGTCGTGGAACTCAGTCAGCGTCGCACCGCGGAAGCGGTCCGCGGCGCGCGCGAAGAGCACTTCCAGGTCGTCGTAAAGTGCCTCGATGGAGGCGGGCGTCGGAAATTTTGGACTGCCGCCCGGCATGAACTCGGACGAGTGCAGCATGAACTCGGCATAGCCGGCTTCGACCACCACCGGATCGTCGAGTACTTCGAGCAGGAACCTGCGATTACTGCCATTTGGTCGGAGCCACTGCACACGACGCCCTGCCTGCCGTAGCAGCTTGATTGGCAGCCGCCTGGCGAGCCTCCTCGATACGCGGGTCAGCAGACGGCGGTCCGGCACCACGGTCGCGGGCACTTCCACCAGGGTGGAGTGACCCGGCCGTCCGATGTCCTCCGGGTCCACGAGGTAGCAGGTCCGTGGAAAGTCTGTGTAATCTCGCCCGCCCCTGCCCTGCGGCGCTCCCTTGAAGCGAGCCCAGGTGATCCCTGGCGTGACCGAGCAGTCCACACAGTAGCCCGCCCTGACAAGAAGTCGTGCATAGCGCTCATCGATTGCCCAGCGGCCTGCACGGTGACTGCGCATGGGGGTGTCGAACGTCTCCTGCAGCAGATCGGTGAGGAACCGGATTTTCTCCTGCATCACCTCGATCGGAAATTCGATCAGGTACGGGTGGTGCAGGTTGTCGTTCGACGTCAGGGGCTTGCCCGGAGGCGAGTTCCAGGGATGAAGGTGCATGCCGATCTCGCCAGCACCCCGCCTTACGACGTCACGACCGAACTCCTGGAAGACCGGCGACAGCGCCATTTCGTAGTTCGTCAGGTACGTCGGCCGCAGACCGTACATCTCGCAGAGCGCCTGGAACCTGGTGAGGAATTCCGCATTGCGCGTTGTCGTGGTCTGCTGCCGGCCCCACTGGTTGTCGCCTTCCGTGTCGATCGTGATGAGGAAGAACGGCTCGCGTCCGCGAGCCGCTGGTTGTGGCGAGGCTGCGGGGCGCCGGGCTTCCCGCGGTTCGGTGGAGTGAGCGGCGGGATGAAGCTGTGTCTGCGCGGTCATGGCCGTGCCACTCCGCACACGCCCGCTACTCCGTGCCATCCCGGACCACCTGCGGGCCGCCTGTGCTGTGCCGCAGCCGTTTCAGCAACCCTCGCGGCACACCGCTGATGAGTGCGCGCGCCAGTGGCAGGTCCGACGCGCTGAAAGGCATGACGACACGCGAGCCGGAGATCGAACGGAGGTAACCGTTCCAGTTCAGCTCTCCGCGATGGATGTAATAGCGCGCGCTACGGATGTCCTGCGGCAGGAGCACCCACTTCACGTGGTGTGAGCGCGCGCCTCGCTGCTCGTATCGCCGGCCAGTCAGGTGGCAGTATGCGTGTGCAATGAGATTGACGTTGTTCGCGACGGCCACTCCTACCTGCAGGTTCACGCGACCCACGGTCGGTTCCATGATGTAGTACGTCCCCGTTTGGGGCTCGCGCTTGTACTCGACGGAGCAGAACCCGATGCTCCGCATCGTGCGCAGGATCTCGCGTGAAAGCGCGGTCACCTCCTCGTGCTCGGCGCCGATCGCGCAGGACGTGCTGCCGCACTGCGGAGGGTACTGCCGGATCTTGCGCCCTTCGAAGTGCTCCAGCTCGTTCATGTCACTGTCGAAGTAGTGGAAGGAGAACCGGATGTCCGCATCGGTCCCGGCAATCCACTGCTGGATGATGACTTCCGGCTCCCACTGTGACAGCAGCCGGTACTTATCGCGCAGGACTGTGGCGGAGTCACAGATGAACGCCTTGCGCGGCGAATTGCGGCGCGTCTCCCGGTTCTTGAGGCGCGGCTTGAGGATCACCGGAAAGGGTGCGTCACGTGCGACGCGCTCCACATCCTGCGCCGACTCGCAGTACCACGTTTCCGGTACCGGCCAGCCGCGCTCGCGTGCCACCCCGGTGAACAGGTTCTTGTTCATCAGCACGCGCACGTCCTCCGGTGCCGGCATCTCGAAGGCGTACGACGCGTGCAGCCGATGCCCGTTCTCGCTGACCAGCGTGACCAGCTCATCGCGGGCGGCGAACAGCACGGGACGCTGCGGCAGGAGGGTAGCAATCTCCTCGAGCAAGTCGACCAGCGCCTCATCGTAGAAGCGCTCGAACGGGACGAAATGGAACGCGTTCGAGGCATTCGTCAACGCATGGCGCGGATCGTTGATGCCGATTACGCTGACGCCCTCGCTCGAAAGCGCACGTGCGATCGTAAGCCCTGTAACATTGGTGCCGAGCACCACTGCTGCCGGCCTGCCACTCGCTTCGATCCGGCGCATGACCGCCGAGGGGAGGAGCCGCTCAGTGCCCGATTGCATGTGCTGCCCGCATTTCGACCAGCGACGCCGCATGCAGATCATTCAGCAGCGCGAGCAGGTCAGCCGTACACCGCTCCCTGTCGACATCTGTATACTCGCGCAGCAGCTCGTCCAGGACGTCGGCGACTGGCGTGGGCTCGCCGATCAGCTCCCAGATCCGTGCGCCAACCGCGTTCAGGCCGTAGTACTCGCCCGTCGCGACGTTCAGGATGACGAGCTCGCCGCCCACGTCGGCAGCGATCTGCCCTTGCGCGGCGGCAACAGTATCGTCGAGCGAGATTGCGCGTGTGGTGCTCATCATCTGCTTCCTGATCAGAGGGTCCTGTGAGGTGTCATGTACCAGCGCAGGGTCTGCAGCAGTGGGCGCCAGGACTGGAACGGTCGCACGAAGTAGTGCAGCGGCAGGTACACACGTCCGACGTGCACGCCCCGCCAGCTCTTCGCCTGGCTCGGAGTGGTCAGGCGATGCAGAAGAAACTTCAGCTTGTCGCGGCCGCGCTCATTGAGGTGCAGATAGAACACGTCCCTGGGTGCCAGCTGCAGCTCGCCCCAGCGGTCGGACGTGTTGAGCACGTGGCTGCGCGCGTCCCTCGCAAGGCTGCGCACCAGTGGATCGTGACGCACGAGCCGCTCGATGTCCGCCGGCAGCGGCGCATCGAGCAGCTCCCTTGCCATGTGCAGGCCGAGCAACAGCACGCGGCGGCTGCCGAGCGAGGTCGCGCGCTCCAGCAGGACCGGCCAGTCCGGCTGTCGGGCGGACCGGAGCAGCTCGGCAACGCCCATCGCCCATTCCAGCCGGCACCATCGGTGCTTCGCACCGTGCACGCACAACGCGAGCAGCAGGTCCTCACGCCCCAGGCTCCGCACGCGCTCGCCGCCCAGGCTGATCGTGGTCAGGTGCGGCGCGGCTTCGTCCAGATTCAGGGTGAAGCCGTGAAAGACGTCGGTGAATGCCCAGTGCACTTCGACGATCGGCCCACCTGGATGGTGGAACGCCTCGTGATACAGGCTGCGCGCCGTGAGCTCCTCACCCGCCCGGTCCAGCTCGTGCTCCCGCTCGTAGCCGCGCTGCCGAAGCAGTAGACGTACGTGCGGCATGTCCTCTCGTCGGACGAGCAGGTCGATGTCACCGGCCTGGCGCAGGACGATGTTGCCGTACGCCTCGACCGCGAGTGCCGGCCCCTTGTACGCTACGGCGGCTATACCCTGCGTCTCCAGCGCACGCACGAGCCCGATCATCTCGCGTGTCAGCTCGAGCACGCGGCGCACGTTGCGATCGAAGTACGTGCGGAAGAAGTGCATCGCCTCGGCCGGCACATGCCCGTCCAGCGTGCGCAGGTGCCAGTACATCAGCGGAGCCAGCTTGTGCAGCGCTGCCAGCTCCCCCAGGCGGACCCAGTCCGGCCCCTGCATCAACAGCGAAACCAGCCGTGCACGCTCGTGCGGCGTGAGCCGTACTCTGGCCGCACACAGCAGCACCTGCATCTCGAGACTCGGCGCAGCGCCCGAGGGGACGGCCGGTGCCGGGCCGTGGCGCGGGATCTCCGGCAGCACGACGGAGCTCATTGCAGCAGGACCGGGCGGTGGTAGACCAGCGGCGCAGGCGGCAGCGCGGTGGTGCGCGCGGTCGCAGCGGTCATGCCTCGCGCAGCACCGACCAGCGCCGCGGCCGCGACGATGACGGCGGGAAAGTGCAGCACGTAATCGACGCTCGCCTGGAGGCCTGCACCCGTCAGGACAGCTGTGCCGAGGGCAGCGCTCGTGAAGTCTGCCGGCTCGCGCCACAGCCATGCGAACGCCCACGCCATGAGCGCGGAGCCGAGCAGCAGCCCCGGCAGGCCGCTCTCCGCGGCGAAATGGAGTGGCTCGCTGTGCGGCCACTGGGTATCGCGATCAGCCCGCGCGGTGGCGCTCTCGAGCGGGAAGCGACCAGGCCCGACGCCGAACAGCGGCTCGCGGTCCAGCATCTCGAGTGCCTCTCGCCATAGCAGGAGACGGCGACCGCTCAGCGCACTCGCTACCACGTGCTGCGCGCGCGACATCGGCCGGCCGAGCACGTATGTGGACGCGACCGCGACCACGAGCAGGTTGGCCGCGACCAGGATGACGCCACTCGCTACGATCACGGCGCGCAGGGCGCGGGCGTCACGCACCAGCAGAGCCAGCGGCATCAGGCACACCACCACCATAGCAGTGCGCGCCTCGTTCAGAACGGGGATGGCTGCGAATGCGATTGCGGCAATGGCGAAGACCACGCGCGCGGCAGGCCCGCGTACCCGCAGCACGAGCAGCAGCGCGGCAGCGGCCGCCAGCATGTACAGCGCTCCGGCGGCGTTGGAGTAGCCGAGCGGTGCGTCCAGCGGCCCACCCAGGAGAACGTCGCGCCGCAACACGGCGAATGCGGCGGCGGCAAGCACGACCAGGCCGGGCACCGCGACGCTGTTGACGAGCGACACGCCTCGTGCCATCACGAACGTCACCGTGGCGAGTGCGATCAGCAGCGACGCAGCGCTTGCGTCACCGTTCCGCAGTTCTGCCGTAAGCTGCAGCCAGAAAATCGCGGCGAGCGGGAGGACGAGCGGCAGCGCCCGGCCGGCCGCCCGCCGCATCTGGCTGGCTCGTGCGCGCCGGCCTGGCCTGGTTGAACGGGCGTGATGATGCACGCGTTCGCTCGCCATCGCGGAGGTTCTGCAGATGCCGGTCCTGGCACCGTGCTTCTATGCGCCGACTGCGTCGTACGTGTCAGCGTATGTGTACTCGCCGTATCGGCTGGCAATCGAGTCGGGATCGTTGAGCACGAACCCGATCACGTTTCCGCCGACGTCCTGCAGCTGCTCCATCGCGTAGCGGGCGGACTCGCGCGAGGTCCGCCCTGCGCGCATGACCAGCAGCACACCATCGACGAGTGATGCAAGCGTCGCTGCGTCCGCCGCGGACAGCACGGGCGGCGAGTCGAAGAGGACGATGTCGTACGTCTGGCGGAACTCTTCGATGAGCTGGCGCACACGGATGCCCCCGAGCAGCTCGGGCGCCCGCTCGTCCCAGCTTCCGCGCGGGAGGAAATCCAGGCCCGACACGGGCGTGCCACGGATCGCGCGGGACGCGTCCACATGGCCGAGCAGCAGGTCCACGAGGCCGGGCGCCTCCTCTACCTGGAACACGCGATGCAGGCGCGGACGTCGCAGGTCGCAATCCACGAGAAGAACGTGCAGCTCCTGGTGCGCGAACGAGGCAGCGAGGTTTGCTGCGGTCGTGGTCTTCCCTTCGCCACTGGATGCGCTCGTAACCACGAGCGTGCCGCGCTGCGCGTCCGGCTGCAGGAACATCACCTTCGTGCGCAGCATGCGGTACGCCTCCGCTGCCGCCATGCTCCGGGCTTTGGTTTGTGCGGTGCCGTTCCTGTTCGCGCCGCGGCGGAACAACCGCTGCCGTTGTGCGGAGCCGGCCTCGTTCCGGAAATGCGGAATCACACCCAGCCCCGGGACCGCGAGCATCTGCTCCACATCGCCACGCCAGCGCACGGACTTGTTCGATGCTTCGAGCACCACGGCCGTCGCGCAGCCGAGGATGAGCGCGAATACGAACGCAATGATCAGCTTCTGCGTCCGGTTGCCGCGCACCTGCGGGATGGCGACCGCGGCGAGGTCGAGAATCTCGACCTGCCCGAGGTCGATCGATTCCGCGATGCGGGCGCGGTGGTACTCCGCACGCAGGGTGTTTGCGGTGCCCGTCGCGAGCGAGACCTCCTGCGCGAGCCGGGTGTCCTCACTGTCGACGTTCGGGATCGAGCGCACCGTCGACGCACTCTGCGAGCGCTGCTCGCCGAGCGTCCGGATGCGCAGGTCCAGGGACGCGAGCTGCGTCCGTGTCGCGTCCACGACCGAGCTGCGAATCGACCCCATGAGCGTTGTCAGCCGCTCGACCTCGGGATGCGTGTCCGCCATGCCGCCCGCGCGCAGCCGGTCACGCTCCGTCTTGTACTGCATGAGCTGTGTCGAGAGCTGCGAGAGCAGCGGCCCCGCGCTCAGGCCGGGCGCCGACACGAGCGTCATCAGCTCCGCGTCGATCCGTTCCTCGTCGGCATTCTCCACCCTGCGCAGGAACGACTCGTACAGCCGGCGCTCGCCCACGAGCTGATCGCGCTGCGCATCCATCGTCAGCAGTGCGGTCTGCTCCTGTCGCAGCCGCTCCTGCGGATCATAGAGCTGACCCCGGTTCCGGAAGGACGTCAGCTGCTGCTGCGCCTGGGCAAGGCGTTCCTCTGCCTGGAGCCACTGCTCCTCGAGGAACTCGCGCTGTTTGCGGGCCGTCTCCTGTACGCCGCGCAGGTTGTCGGCCTGGTAGGCATGCGCAACGGCGTTCGCCAGTGCTACCGCACGATCGGGGTCGGCGGCGGTGTAGCGGATGTCGAAGATCGCCGCGTCGGGTCGGCGCACCGCTTCCAGGCCTGCCAGCACGATGTCGATCGCGAACTCGCGTGGCAGCACCGTCGCCTGCCCGCCGCTCACGCCGGCCGGTGCCGCAGCAACCCCGAAGTGGATGCCGCCGATCGATACTCTCTCGCCGTACGCCGCATGCGCGCGCGCCCCTGCCTCCGAACGCACGTCATAGCCATCGTCGGTGAAGCTCAGCTCCAGTGTCGCGGCCGTCTCGGGATCGTCGGTTGCCACGTCGTGGAACACGGCAGCCGGGAGCGGCGGCGCCGGGAAAAGGCGCAGGCCATGATCGTCGATGACGGACCCGATCAGGTCGCGGCTGGTGATCACGTGAACCTGGGACATCAGGAAGTCGGGCGCCCGCACGTTCCCGACTGGCGGCGTGGCCACACCGCCGATCAGGGAACGTTGCCCGTCGTCGAGACGCACGACCGCAGTCGCCCGATAGACGGTCTGGCTGGGTGGGATGAAGAACCACGCGACGGCCACACCGATCGCCGTGACCAGCAGCACGACCCACCAGCGCTGCCGCACGGCACGCAGCATCTGGCCGATGCCCATGCCGCCCGCGGAGCTCTCCATGGCATACGCCACCTCCGCATCCCCGCCCTGTTCGAAACGCCCGCGTCCGGCATCCATCTGTGATCGCCCGGGTTCAGTAGACGTTGGTGATGCGCAGGATTATCCACGTGATCGAGGCGAGGGCACCGAGACTCTCGAGCGCGGGACCCACGCCGTTCCGCCACCAGTGGCGCTGACGGTCCAGGATGATCTGGTCGCCGGAACGCAGGTGCAGGTTCGACAGCTCGGTCTGGGGAAGTCTCAGGTCGACCTCGATCTCGCGCCCGTTGCGCAGCAGACGCGCCTCGGAAACCTTGGCATCCTCCGTCGGGCCACCGGCCTGTGCGACTGCCTCCGGCACCGTGGTGTACGGCGACACGGTGTAGATGTTCGGTGCGCGGACCTCACCGGTGACCGCGATCCGGAACATCGGCTCGACGATCAGCTTGGGATTCGTCTCGAAACGCAGCACGATCTGACGGAACGCCGACTCCGCCTCCGGGAGAGTCATCCCCGCAAGCTGGATCTCGCGATACAGCGGGTGAATCACCATCCCGCCCTCGCCGATCTCGAACTCTCCACTGAGCGCGGGATTCCCCCAGACCGTCAGCCGCACATGGTCGCCCACCCGAAACGCGGACGTCTCCGCCAGCGAGGGCGAGATCTGCGCGGCCGCCGGCGTGGGGAACACCAGGAGCACACCGAGCCAGAACACACGGAGCGTGGATTTCATGTGTATACGTTGCAGTGTGGCGCGTGCGGGTCCGCCGTGATCCGGCGGAAGCGATTTGCGCAACGCGGGAGGTGCAACATGAGTACCCGCTGACGCCGCTCTCCGGGCGCGTTCCACGACAGCCGTATCACCGGAGTTGACGCCATCCCGGACGCCAAAGCGTTGCGTTGACCCGGCACTCTTGCAGGGTCGACTCTACAGGTCCGGCTCAGTCGCGGGGAACGTGCAGCGGGCGCGCCGGAACACCGACGACCGTGGTGGCCGCGGCGACATCGCGAATCACCACCGCCCCCGCACCGACCACCGCGTCCGGTGCGACATGGACGTGCTGGATCAGCGTGGCTCCGGCGCCGATCCACGCACGCTCGGCGATGGTCACAGTGCCGGCGAGCGTTGCACGTGGTGACAGGTGAGCCCCGTCTCCAACCGTACAGTCGTGCTCCACGATCGCCCCGGTGTTGACGATGACCGCCGCGCCGATCCGCGCGGCCGCGTTGATGATTGCACCGGCGAACACGACAGTGCCGCGACCGATGTGCGCCGACGGGCTGATGACAGCCGACGGATGGAGGAGGGGCGGGACACAGACGCCCTGGAGACGATGCAACGCGTCCAGGCGCGTCCGGTTGCTGCCGATTGCGAGCGCGAGCGCGTCGATTCCCGGCGGCAGTCCGTCTCCCGCGCCTATGCGCTCGAGGAACGCCGCTTCGGTCGTGACGACGCACGCGCCACCGGGCTCGACGCACAGGTCGAGTTTGGCCGTGTCAGCATCGATGAATCCAGCGACGACGTTGCCTGCGGCCCGCACGAGGTCGGCGACGACCTTGCCATGTCCGCCACCCCCCCAGACGAGGAATCGCTTCATGCGCCGGCGTCCGGGGCTGTGCGCGCGCTCGCCAGGTGCTCCGGTGCGGATCCGCGGAACGGCGCGGCGGTCGCCTGACCGTGCTGCGTGATTCCGTGACGCGTGAGCACGCGAGCGATCGTGCGCAGGACGATCCGCAGGTCGAGCTGCAGCGACGCATGGTCGACGTACCAGACGTCGAGGCGGAACTTCTCCTCCCAGCTGAGCGTGTTGCGGCCGTTCACCTGAGCCCAGCCGGTGAGCCCGGGCCGCACCTCGTGCCGGCGCGCCTGGGTCGGTGAATAGAGCGGCAGGTACTCCATCAGCAGCGGGCGCGGCCCGACCAGGCTCATGTCGCCGCGCAGCACGTTCCACAGCTCCGGCAGCTCGTCCAGGCTGCTGCTTCGCAGGAAGCGGCCGAAGGGTGTGAGACGCCGGGAGTCCGGCAGTGGTCGCCCACCGGTGTCGTGTGCAGTGCGCATCGTGCGGAACTTCAGGATGGTGAACGGCCTGCCGTGCAGTCCGGGCCGCGTCTGCCGGAACAGCACGGGCCCGCCCAGCGCGCCACGTACCATCAGCGCGATGAGCGCCATCGCGGGTGCCAGCAGGACGAGGCCGGCCGCGCTTACTACGATGTCGATTGCACGCTTGGCGCGCGCGTAACCCACCAGTGTGGCGGGAACGATCGCACGGGGTGCCGTCATACCGCGGTACGGGGCACCGCCCCGGCCGAGGCGGGCGTCACCGGATAGCCGCGCAGCACGAGGAGGCGGTGGTACTCCTGGTAGAGCGCGTTCCAGATCACTTCCGGCTGGAACTCACGCATCACGCGACGGCGTCCGGCGAGCCCGTGCGCGCGGCGCAGTGCCGGGTCGTCGACGTAACGCTGGAGCGCGCATGCGAGCGCGTCGGCGTCACGCGGCTCGACGAGCAGTCCGGTGCGGCCGTCCTCGATGGCGTCGACGCAGCCGGCGATGCGTGTCGCGACCACCGGCAGGCCCATCGCCGCAGCTTCCAGTGGCACGTTCGGAAATCCCTCGCGATAGGTGGGCAGCGCGACCACGTCCATGGCCAGGTAGAACGGTGGCGTGTCCCAGTTCATGCCCGCGAGATGCACGTGTGTGTCAGAGCGCAGGAACCCGGCGGTCGCCGCGGGGATCGGGTCCTGCTCCTCCATGGGCCCGACCAGCAGCAGGTGCAGGTGGGGCCGCGTGCGCCGCAGCTCCTGGAATGCGCTGGCGAGCTCGACGATCCCCTTGTCGCGGACGATCCGGCCGACGAAGCCGACCACGACAGCATCCGTGGGAATGCCGTGAGCCGAGCGGACGTGCTCACGGGTGTGCGCAGGCAGGCGCGCAGCGGCGAACCGGCCGGTTGCGTCCACGCCGTTGCCACTGCCGCCGGCGAGCACACGGATGCGGCGCGCGTCGCAGACGTTCGCGCGAATCGCTTCGTCGCGCACGGACCGGCTCACGCAGATCACCACGTGCGCGAGCCGGCACGCGGTCCACTCCGTGGCCTGCAGCAGGCGACGTCTCCATCCGTGCGCCCCCGCCAGCGGCAGTCCGCGCATGTGGTAAATGCGCACCGGTGCGTGTGCGATCCACGCCGCAATCATCCCGAGCAGCCCGCCCTTGGGCGTATGTGCGTGCACGATCGTCGGACGGATCCGCCTGATCGCCCGCGCGATGCGTGTGACAGCGATCAGATCCCGCAGGGGCGTGATGCGTCGCGGCATCTCGACAGCGTGCACGGCGACTGCCTCCTGCGCGCCGAACGCATCGAGATCCGCACCCGGCGAGGAGAGCGCGTGCACCTCGAACCCGCGCGCTTTCATGTAGCCGACCTGCCCGCGCAGGAACGTCAGCGACATGGGGATCGTCGTGATGTGCAGGATCCTCATCCTGCCCCCGCCCCGGGCGTCGTCCCGGCAAATGCTGCGGCAGGCTCCGATCGACCGGGCGCGGCGTCCGCCACTTCGGCCATGGTGAGCGACCGCATGCCGTAGCGCCTGCGGCAGTCGTCGAACGTCTCGAGAGCCGCGCGGACGAACGCCAGTGATTGCGCCGGGTGGGCACCGAACGTGTGCGGATGCCACCAGACGTGAACGACCCGCCGGGTGCGCGCTGCATGGATGATCGCCCGGCGCAGGCGTTCGAGACGCAGACGCTCGAGGCTGCGGAGTCGCGGGGTCCAGGGGCGGAGCGGAAAGCTGGCACGCACGTTCGCGAGCCCGTCCACATCGATCACCTCGTCCCAGCCGGTGGTCGGATCGCCAAAGGCCGGCAGGTATGCGTCCACCATGCGCGCCGCTCGCTTGCCGGCATGACGGCTCTCCGCTCCATCGATGAAGCGCCACATCCACCGGTCCGGATTGCCGCGGTACGCAACGATGCCCGCCTCGCGCAGCACGGTTGCGTATGCCGGGTTGTGCTGGTTGCGCGGGAACACGATCGAGCGCAGCGGGATGTCGCGCGCGGCAGCGATCGCGCATGCCGCCTCCAGGTCCGCGCGGAAGCTCTCCAGCGTCTGACCCGCTTCCATGCAGAAGTAGTGGGAAAAGGTATGCGTACCGATCTCCTGGCGCGGCGTCGTGCGGATCCGCTCCACGAGGCTGGCCCCGAAGTGCAGCGGATCCTCGTCCTCGTCGGCACCGATGGACTCGCCATAGGGATCGAGACGCGGGTCCGCGTAAGCCGGCAGCACGCGCGGCCGGTACGTGAGCAGCTCATCGCGATTGCGGGCAAACAGGAAGCCCACGGTCGCCCACGTCGCCGCGATGTCCATCTCCTCGAAGAGCCGGAGCGAGCGGAGCACCACGTCGCGCGCACCCCGCAGGTTCGCCTCGTAGGGCGAGCTCGCGGCGAGGCGGTCGCGCACTCCCCAGTGCAGCTCGAAATCGAGCGAGATAACGAGCGCGCCAGGCCGTTCGGGCCGGGAGTTCATGATTCCGACGCCGCCTGCCGCTGGACCGCCGGCGCGGCAGGCGGGCGCACGGGCCTGCGCAGCGGGCGGAGCGGCCGTACGCGTCCCCGCGCCGGCTGCACTGCTGCGGGAACATGCACCGCAACGCGCGGCACGGCTTCGATCAGCAGGAACAGGAAGGGGAAAAGGAAAATGCGCTGCCGTGCAACGATGCCCATGTTGGCGATCACCATGCCCAGCGAGACCGCGTACGCGAGGATGAAGGGCACGGCGACGCGCAGCAGGCGGTCGTGGCGCCAGTGGCGCAGGGCACGCACCAGTGTTGCGCGTCGGTACCACGCGATGAGCCACAGGCTCATGATCTCCACGCTCGTGATGAGCACCATGAGGCTGCTGGCTTCCCAGATGAACGGGCGGAACAGGATGTTGATCAGTGCGAGCGGAATCCCACTGATGCCGACCGGCACCGCCTCGATGTTGCTGGTACCTTCCACGGCGCGGCCCTGGCTGTCGGCCATGTACGTCTGCACGCTGTCGGGGTCCAGCTCTATCCCCTCCACCCGCATTGCGTAGTACAGGCCCAGCAGCCCGGCGCCGATCAGCACCGCGGCCTGCATCGTGTTGCGCAGCGTCCAGCGACTGGTGATCAGCGACAGCCAGTGCGCGGCGAGCAGCGAGCTGATGACGACCGCGGCGACTTCCGGGCGGATCGCGAACACCAGCAACACCCCCGACGTCAGCAGCAGCCAGTTGATGCGGCCCGCGCGTCCGACATAACCGAGTGTTGCGAACCCCATCCCCATCAGAACAATGGCTTCCTTGCCGATGCTCGAGGGCCAGAACCAGAGTGCGGGGAAGAAGAAGATCCAGCGTGCGTAGTGCCACGTCGGCACATGGGGGTAGGTCCGCTGAAATGCCAGCATGAAACAGTACAGCCCGGCGAACGCGAACAGCGAGAACACGATGTAGCCGCCCGGCATGCTTGCGCCCACGAGCATGTGAACGAGCGTACCGATGAAGTAGACGAACTGTGTGCCCCACCACCTGCCAGCCCACCAGTTCTGCGGATCGAACAGCGGCGCGGGGTTGAACGCCCACAGCTGCTCTGCATAGTACAGCGACTCACGGTAGTACTTCCGGGCGTCACCGGAGCCCGCGTACACGGCGAAGAGCACGACGTAGCGCGCGACGGCGCCGATGACACGGAACGCCAGCGCCGCATACAGCAGCTGCTTGAGCGTGTGCGGCAGGCGAGTCGACGAGATCATCATCCCGACCGCGACCACCACGAGCAGCGACAGCACAGTGCCCACGGGATCCAGCATCACCGTCCCCGCGCGCTCGTACATCAGGAAGCTGTACTTGTCCATGTCGTGCTTCGCTCGTGTTCGTTCCGTCAGTGAAGCCTGCTGTGCATCAGAACAGCTCGAGGTCCCCGATCGAGAGCTGCCAGGCATCCCGCGACATCAGGTGCCGCATTGCAGGAGCTTCGTTCAACGGTCTCACCGTCAGCACTGGTCCGATCCGGGGAGCGGGCAGAAACCCGCTGGTTGCCAGCAGGCGTCTCGCGCCCGTGCCCGCGGGCGCCATCGCCGCGATGTAGTCGACCGGTTGCAACGCTGGCAGTGCGCGCAGCAGGCGGCGGGCTGCCGCGTCCGACACGCTCGTGCCGGTTGTCAGCAGCTCGCAGATCCGTGCCTCCCGCAGCGAGCCGTTCTGCTTGTAACGCATGATGATTGCTGCACCATCGCCGTGCCTCAGCTCCCAGTGCGCGTGGTAGCGGAATCCGGGAATGGCCGCGTAGCGCCAGCGCAGATACTCCGCGGTGCGCGGCGTCGCGAGGCGCTGGCTCGTCGCCGCTGCGCTCGCGCACGCAAGGAACTCGTCCAGCTCGCCGAGCTGGCAGAACGCGGCGACCGCGCCGTTGCCGGGTCGAACGCTCGCCGGCAAGCGTGTTTGGGCATCGGTCGATGCGTGCGCCGGCGTGCCTGACGTTCCGTTGGCCGAGCTCCGGGCGCCGGCGCGGCCGGCGAGGGTGCGCAGCAGGTGCAGAGGGTGCAGCGGACGGATCCAGAGATCGGTGCGACCGAGTGCGCGCCAGCCCATCTTCAGATAGCCGGGCCGGCTCTTCTCGTTGGGCGTATTGAAGATGAAGTGGACACCCTCTTCGGTCATCTGCTGCACGAGCGCCCTGGTCAGCCGCGAAAAGATCCCCTGCCCCTGCCAGGCCGGGTGTGTGGCGGTGTCGACGGCGCGCACGGCGCGCAGCCGCTGGCTCCCGGCGCTCCACTCCCAGCGCATGAACACGCGCAGCCCGACCAGCTCACCGTCCGCCTCCGCCAGCAGCACGGGCGAGCGGCCGAACGGGTTCGCATGGTGCTTCCACTCCCAGTACTCACGTGCGCGCGGGATCACGCCCTCGCCCAGGCTGAGGCGCACCAGCTCCAGGATGCGGTCCGTGTCGGCGCTCGCACCGGCGCGCACCTGCAGCGTCGCGTTCATGCGGGAACCGCCCTGGACGGCCGTGGCAGGTGCGCGTGCCTGCTGGCGATGGCCGTGTAGAGCGTTTCGAGCTCCCCGGCCATCCGTCGCATGCTGAAGCGCTCGACCACGGTGGACCGCGCGGCCGCACCGATCGCTGCGCGGGCTGCCGGATCTGCTGCGACCGCGAGCACAGCGTCGGCGAGTGCGGCGGGCTCTTCCGGCTGTACCAGCAGCCCGTTGCGGCGGTCCACGACCACCTCGGGGATCCCGCCGACCGCTGTGCACACCGGCACACATTCCATGCTCATTGCCTCGAGCAGCGCGACCGGTAGCCCCTCGAAGATCGACGACATCATGTAGATGTCGATTGCGTCCAGGTACGGCCGCACGTCGCTGCACAGGCCGGGCGCGTGCAGCACGTGCTGCAGGCCCGCGCTCTCGACCGCGGCCATCACGTCCGCGCGCAACGGGCCGTCGCCGACCACGATGAAGCGGCTGTCAGGGTGCCGGTCGTGAATGCGACGAGCAGCCGTCACCCAGTGGTTCAGCCGTTTCTGCGTGCGGAACACCGCGACCGTGCCGATCACGAGCGCCTCCTGGTCGATGCCCAGCTGCTTGCGGAGGGCACGCCCGGCACCGTTCGGTGCGAACCGTTCGACATCGACGCCATTCAGGATCACGTCGACCGGCACGCCGGTGCCGATGTTCCGGCGTATCGAGTCGGCAACGTCGCCGGAAACGGCGATTGCCCGTTCCTGCATGGGCCACGTGAGCCGGTTCAGCCTGCGTGTGAGCGGATGGTAGCGTTCCTGCTTGTTGTGCTCGGTGTAGACGACCGGCACGCCCGCCAGGCGCCCGGCCAGGCGACCGGCGATGCCGGCAAGGGGAAGGTGGCAGTGCAGCACGTCGACGTGGCGCCTCCGCAGCTCGCCGGCGAGTCGATGCGATGCTGCGACGATGGCGGCGCCGCGCACTCCCCCGAAGCACGTGACATCCACGCCGTGCGCGCACAGCTCCGCAACCAGCGCGTCCTTGTGCGGCAGGAAGTACCCGTACTCGTAGTGGAAGCGATCGCGATCGGCGAAGCGCAGCCCCTCGGCAAGCAGCATCTCTGCGCCGCCCCGGCCGAGCCCCTTGATCAGGTGAAACACGCGGGTCGGCTCAGTGCTCATGCGCCTCCACGAGTCGCGCGTAGAGATCCTCGAACGCCGCCGCCGTGCGGGCCATGCTGAAGCGCTCCTGCACCAGCCGTCGTGCCGCGGCTCCCATGGCGGCACGCCGCGGCTCGTCGTCGAGCAGGGCGTTCACCGCCGAAATGAAGGCGTTGCGATCACCGGGCGGAACGATCAGGCCCGTGCTCCCCTGTTCGATTGCTTCGCGCGTGCCGCCGACGTCGACCGCTACGGAGGGTACGGCCTGCGCGCCTGCCTCGAGCACAACGCCGGGCAGCCCCTCGATCAGGCTGGGCAGCACGAACACGTCCGCCGCCGCAACCAGCTCCGCTGCATCGCGCTGCAGCCCGAGCAGGTGCACGCGGTGCTGCAGTCCGAGCTGCGCCACCTGCGCTGCGACGCCGGCCCGTCCTGCACCGTCGCCCATCAGCACCAGGTGTGCACCGGGTCTCGCCTCGCTGATCTCCCGGAAGGTGTCCACGAGCCACGAGTGATTCTTTTCCGGGCTGAAGTTGCCCACGTGCGCGAGCACCGACGCGTCGGCCGGAATCGGCGCGAGCCGCATCAGCCGCATGCGCGCGCCACCACGATCGACGGTCTCCGGCACGTGGATGCCGCGGTGCATCACGGACTGGCGCTCGGCCGGCACGCGGTACGTCACGATGAAATCCCGAACGCACTCGTCGCTGACCGAGCTGACGTAATCGAGCGAGCGAGCCAGCCAGCGACCCCATGCGCGATGGGCCGGCCCGCGGATCCATTCGCTCGCAACGCTGATGTTCCGGTACACGAGCGGGACCCGCTGCCGCGACACCAGCTTGCTCAGCGCGCTGTACTTGAGCGTCTGGGAGCCGTTCGCCTGGACGACATGCGGCTGGAACTGCTTCGTGTACGCCTGGAGCGCGTGCACCCGCCGCAGGTTCAGCTTTCCGTTTGCCGGCATCGGCAGGTCGGCGGCCGCGGCGCGCACGGGTGTGATCGACTCGGATGGTGCAGGCAACAGCCCCAGGACCAGCACTTCGTGTCCACGCGCGACCAGCGCGTCCGAGAGCTGCGTTGCGAACACCTCCGCGCCGCGCCATTGCCGCATGGTCACGACCTGCAGGATGCGCATCAGCCGCGCCCCACATCGACAGCGACGGGATCACGGCCGTGTGTCACCGGTGCGGTGCTGCGGAGACGGGATCGCACCTGCTCGGCGACCTGCACCGGACTCAGGGCGGATGTGTCCACTCCAAGAAGTGCGGGTGCATCGCGGCCGGCCAGCAGGGCATCGATGATGCGCGCCCGGCTCTCGCGGCCGCGCTGGATCTTGAGCATCGCAGACTGCAGCTCGCGGTGCAGCAGCGGATGACGCGTCGCACGCGTCTGGATCCGCTCGTACAGGACCATGTCCGGTGCGTCCAGCACGACCAGCAGCCGCAGCGTTCGCCGCCAGAACGCGAGTGACTCGTCCCAGTACCGCTGGAACGCGAGCGCGTTGCGGCGACCAGCAGCGGCGTGCGCGCGCTGCAGGATCGACAGGAGGTACACGGGTCCCTGGTCCAGCACGATCGTGTGCGTGCCACGCGCGGCCAGGCGGGCGACCACCGCAGCATGCGCCTGGAGCTGGACCATGACCTCCAGCCGGTACCATCGTCGCGAAGGAATGCGCGGGATCTGCGCCAGGAACGGCCTGAATACACGAGCGCCACTCCGCACGAAGTCGCCGAGCGGCAGATGGTTCCGCAATGATGCGTGCACCACAGCGCGATCGTCGCCAGCCAGCAGACCCACCAGCGAGCTCTTTCCCGATCCGCCGGGCCCGACGATCTCGACTACTGCAGGGGCGGTCATGATGCTTCGGTTCAGAAGATTTCCATTTCGCCGAGCGTGAGGTCCCACGCGTCCGGCCTCGTCGGGTCGGGGATATCGTCGCGAAGCGGGAGCGCGGTCCACGTGTAGCCTCGCCCGGGCGCGTGCACGAAACCGCTCCGCCGCAGCGCCGCGTGCTCCAGCGTTCCCTTCCTTGCGTGCGCCATCCAGTAGTCGCCACCACTCGCCCGCATCGCCGAACGCAGCAGCCGCCGCAGACTGCGGGTCGACGGCTCGCGCACGAACACCTCGGTCAGCACCAGCGCCGTCAGCCCGCGCGCTCCCCGCGCCGACCGCGCGACCAGGAAGCCGTCCAGCCGACCGCTGTCGCCCGCCAGCGCATGCACGCCGTACCGCACGTCCGGGTGCGACCCGTACCGCCAGTCGAGGTAGTGCAGATCGCGGATCGTCCGGTAGCCCACGCGGAGCCGGGACTGTTCGTGCGCCTGCACGACCTCGTCGATCTCCGCCGCGTACCGGCCGATGAATTCGGGCCACTCGAGG
>DASTYK010000111.1 GCA_035764935.1 Longimicrobiales bacterium
CGCCTACATCCGCCGGTAGCTGGGTCCGCTGCCGCCTTCGCGCGGCGTCCAGCGCGGACCGATGACGTCGGTGGCCTTGCAGTCGATGCAGTTCGGCGCGTTCACGATCAGCCGGTCGCCGTCGCGCTCGTACACACCGGCAGGGCACATGTGCACGTACATCTCCGCGACCTCTGCGGGAATGTCCTGACCGACGATGAGGTGGGAGGGAATGTCGTCGCGTGTTGCGTTGCCCGCCTTGAAGACAGCGTCCAGCTTGCGGATCGCCAGGGGCGAGTCCGGCATCTGCGGCGGCGCATCCGCCGACCGCGGATGCGCGGCATCGGGCTCGCTGCCGATGAACCCGCCGGGGAACGCCCCACCCGTGAGCGACATCAGTGCTGCCTTCGCGCCCCCCACGTAGAAGCCGTCCTTGAAGGCGAGTCGCATGTTGCGCCGCGCGTAGAGATCGCTGCGGATGCTGCTGCCGTTGACCAGGTCGTCGTAGCGGCGGAGTGTGCTGCTGGACGTATCGCCGTTCTTCAGCGCCTGGAAGATTGCCTCCGCCGCGAAGATGCCCGACTGCATCGCGTAATGGATGCCCTTGAGCGACGCGACCTCGACGAACCCGGCAGAGTCGCCGAGCACGACGACGCCGTTGCCGTGACGCCGCTCGGGCAGTGCGTGGAACCCTCCTTCGGGAATGGTCTTGGCGCCCCACTCGACCAGGTCGCCGCCTTCGAGATACTCCCGGAAAAACGGATGCGCCTTCATCTGCTGCAGCAGCACGTGCACGTCGAGGTTCGCATTGCCGTAATCCATGCCGGCAACCAGGCCGAGTGCCACGACGTTGGGCTCGAGCGGGTACATGAAGCTGCCGCCAAACGTGTCGTTCGGCAGCGGCCAGCCGAGCGTGTGCACGATCGCGTCGAGAGGCTTTTTCGTTTCCCAGATCTCCTTCACGCCGAGCGCGAAGATCTGCGGGTTGGCGGAGCTGATCTGCTGCCACTGGAAGAACGCCTGCGCGAGTGCGCCGCGCGTGCCCTCCGAGAGCGCAGTGACCTTTGCCGTGATGTCGGTGGGCGGCTCGTAGCGCGAGCCCTGCGACCCGTCGCGGTCCAGGCCGGTCGGCGCAGTGCGGATCCCTCGTACGGCGTCGCCTTCGACGAGCAGCGAGGCGGCCGGGAAGCCGGTGAACACGTTGACGCCGAGCGACTCCGCCTGCTCGCCCAGCCAGCGCACGATCTCGCAGATCGATGCGATGCGGTTGCCGTGGTTCTGCATGGTGGGCGGCGTCGGGATCCGGATCGCACGCGACTCCGTCAGCAGCATGACCCGCTCGTTCGTCACCGGCGCGCGCAACGGAAGCTGGTCATCGGGCAGGTCAGGGAAGAGCGTGCGGAACGGCGCAGGATTCACGACCGCACCCGAGAGGTTGTGCTCCCCGAGGGCGCCGGCCTTTTCGAGCACCGCGATCTCGATCTCACCGATGCCGCCGCCGTTCTCGTTGTCCTGCTGCACGAGCTGCGCGAGCCGGATCGCGCCGGCGAGGCCGGCTGGCCCTGCGCCCACGAAGACGACATCCATCTCGACAGCCTCGGCATCCGGCTGCTCGTTCAGAATCAACCGGTCGAGCGGTAGGTCCGGCTGGTGCTGTGCCGGCACGATCCGCCTGTTTCCCGCCATGTGGCTTCCCCCGTTCATGTCCCGGGCGACGCTCCGCTGTACGACCGCAGGCGCACGTCGCTCCGTCAGTTCACGTAGCTGCCCTGTTCCTGTGCATCATCGGCGGCGGACAGGAGCACTGCGCGTGCCGCGCTGCCCGCTTCCACGACTTCGACATCCTCCGGCACGATCAGCAGCGCGTCCGCACGTGCAGCACTCGTCAGCACACCCGAGCCCTGCGGGCCCGTGAGTCGCGCCTGCATCAGTCCGTCCTCACCGGCGGGATCGAGCCGTACCCGAAGAAAGCGCGCGAGGCCTGGATTCGAGCGCACGCGCTCGGCCACGCGGACCGTCGCGATGCGCGGCAGGTGCGCGCTCCGCCCCTGCATCCGCCGCAGCGCAGGCTTCACGAAGAGCTCGCACGTGACCAGCGCCGACACCGGATTCCCCGGCAGGCTGAACACCGCCAGCGGTGCGGCATTGTCGCGCGGGATGGTGCCGAACGCCAGCGGGCTGCCCGGCCGCACGCGCGCGCGCCAGAATGCGAGCCGGAAGCCTCGGCGGTCCAGCGCGTGCTTGACCAGGTCGTGCTCGCCCATGCTCGCGCCGGCGCTGATCACGAGCGCATCTGCTGCGGCGGCGAGCGCGCGATCGATCCGCTCCTCGAGCGCGTCCATCCGGTCCGCGGCCACGCCGAGCATGAGCGGCACGCCTCCCGCCGCCCGCACGGCCGCGGCGAGCATCGGCCCGTTGGAGTTCGCGATGCGACGTCCTGCGAGAACCTCGTCGAACTCGTCCAGCTCGACGATCTCGTCGCCGGTCGAGAGAATGGCCGTGACGGGTCTGCGATGGACACGCACGCGAGCCGCACCGACCATCGCCAGGACGCCGACCTCCGCTGCCCTGAGCGCACGCCCTGCTTCGACCGCGACATCGCCCGTGCGCAGATCCTCGCCGCGCGGACGGATGTTGCGGTGTGCATCATCCGCACGCAGCACGCGGATCCGATCGCCGTCGCGTTGTGTGTGCTCCAGCCGCACGACGCTGTCTGCTCCGCCCGGTATCGCTGCACCGGTCATGATGCGGATGGCCTGGCCCCGCTCCACGGTGCGGGTCGCAAACGCGCCGGCCGGCACGTCCTCGATCATCTGCAGGACCCGGGGCGCGTCCGGACGCGCACCCTCGATGTCCTCCGCGCGCACAGCGTAGCCGTCCATGCCGCTGTTGTCCCATGCGGGCTGCTCGATCGGCGAGCGGACGGCCTCGGCCAGCACCCGCCCGGCGCAGTCCGCGAGCGCGACCTCCTCGGTGCCGAGCGTGGTGATCCCCGTCAGGACGCGCGCGAGCGCCTCGTCGGCGTCGATCCAGTCCGCGCGGTGTGTCATTCAGCGGCCGCGGCGAGGCGTTCCGCGTGCTCCCGGTCCTCGCGGGTGTTGACGTTCATGAAGAGGCGCTCCGGGTCGCCGAAGCGCGCGACCTCGTCGGCGGGCAGCACCGCGACGCGGACATCATGATGAAAGCCGATGACGCGCAGGTCCTCGCGCGCGACCGCGCGCTCGATCGGCACGATGCAGCGCGTCGAGTACCAGGCGCACAGCGGCTCCATGCCGCGTTTGCTGTCGCTCGCCGGGAGCACGGCATCGACGTTCTCCGCCCGCGCCCGCTGCACCAGTGCGCGCAGCAGCGCTGCGGAAGGGAAGGGCATGTCGCAGGCGAGCACGAGCGTGCCATCGCACCCGCGCCCGGCCGCGTGCAGCAGCGCGGCGTGGATTCCCGCGACCGCCCCCGCACCCTGAAGCACGTCTGCGCGAACGGGAAGCCCCAGCGGCTCGTACGCCTCGATATCGTTCGCGACGATGACCTGCTCATCGCTGGCAGCGCGCAATGCAGCGAGCACCCGGTCGATCAGTCGCTCGCCCGCAACCGTGACGAAGGACTTGGACTCGCCGTAGCGGACGGACCGGCCACCGGCAATGGCCGCGCCGCAGGTGCTCACTGTGCACCCCAGACGTACGCGTCCCGGGCGGCGGCCCGCGCCACGATCGGGATGCCGGCTTCGGCGGCGATCTCGATGGCGAGCGTGGTGGGCAGCGAGCGCGTCGCTATCCAGGCGACGTCCGCGGCCGCGGCCTTG
>DASTYK010000112.1 GCA_035764935.1 Longimicrobiales bacterium
TACCCGCTCTGGGACGGAGCCCCGCTGCGCGACCGGCCGCTGTGTGTGCATTCCGAGGGCGGCTTCGGTGACGCGATCATGTTCAGTCGCTTCGCTCCGCTGCTTGCCGGGCTCGTCCGTGAGCTCTACCTCGTCGTGCCGCCCGCGCTTGCACGCCTCTTCCGGGAATTGCCGGGCGTACGCGGGATCATCGTGCGACGTGACCGGACCCCCGAGCGCGCCGTGCACACGTCCTTCTGGTCCATGCCTGCGTACGTGCAGCTGCGGCTCTCCGGGCTGCCGGGGTCGTATCGCCACCTGGCAGCCGCCTCGGAGGGATTCCGTCTCGGTCCGGGAACGCGGCCGCGTGTCGGACTCGTCTGGGCGGGCAGCCGGAAAACTGCTCACGACGTGCACAGGTCAGTGCCTGACGTGGAGCTGTTGCGTCCCCTGCTGGACGCCGCGGACGTGGAATGGATTTCACTGCAGTTCGGGGATCGCGCCGGGGCGGCGGAACGACTTCCCGTGCGCACGGTACCGATGCCCGGTGACTGGGCCGGTACCGCCTACCTGCTGAAGCAGCTCGATCTCGTCATATCCGTCGATACAGCCGTTGCCCACCTCGCCGGCAGTCTCGATATCCCCACGTGGATCGTCCTGCCGTCCATCCCCGAGTTCCGCTGGCTGCTGCGGCGTGATGATACGCCGTGGTATCCGTCTGCACGCCTGTTCCGCCGCAGTGGCACGCACGACTGGGAAGCGCGCGTCGCCTGCCTTGCCCGGGAGCTCGCCGACCAGTTCGCCTGAAGGCGCGGCGCCGAACGGCTTGCCGTTCGGCGCCACGTTTCCATCAGCTCACGCCGACGAAGCAGATCTTCGTCGTCCCGTTCGTCACTTCGGGTTCGTCTCCGATCGCGGTGCCGACACCAGGGACGGAAAGACCGTCGCTGGCATTGCTGCACCCTGCCCGGGTGAGCTCGCTCATCCTGCCGAAGCGGATGAGCTTGGGGGTTTGATACATTCCGACCTCCGTGTGGAAGGTGGTGCTGGGTGGGATTACCCAGCTGCCGTGCGGCATCGTGGCCGCACACTCCGGTCAGGCCGATGCGCTCAACGCGATCTCGTCGCGGGTCGCATCGGCGCTGACAACCGCCTCGACATCGATGCCCTGCTGCGCTCGCAACCAGATTTCGGTGTGCAGCGTTGCGAGCAGCGCGGCGAGCGGCGCGTCCGGAGCGCCTCGCTCCGCCGCGGCCCCCGCAGCGTACAGTCGCCGCTGGTTCACGATGCCCAGCTCGGCGAGCAGTGGTTTGCGGAACAGGGGCTCCGCGATGCTGCCGAAGTGCTGGCGCATCGAGCGTCGCAGGTAGGACGTCGTGGTCCCGGTCCTGTGCGGCCGTGGCGCCAGCACCTCCGCCGGCAGAACGTCGGCGACTGCGGCGCGCAGCAATCGTTTCGTCTCGCCCCCCGAGCGGCGCTCCGCGCGCGGGCGGGTGGCCGCGAACGCAATGATCCGGTCGTCCATCAGCGGCGAGCGCAGCTCGACACCGTGGGCGCGATAGATGTCGGTCGCGACGCCATTGACGCGCCCGTACAGCGGCTGCTCGAACATCCACCGCCGGACGTAGCTCTCGACGCTTTCCGCGGGATCCGGAGCCGGCGCTGCAGCGCGCGCACGCCCCGCCAGGTCCGCCCGTTGCGCGAAGTCCGACTCGATCCATCGCGGCACACGCCAGTCGGGAAACAGCGGGACCGGCACGTCGGCGGATCCTGCCGGTGCAAGAGCGGGCGCCCAGCGCGCGAGCACCGGCTGCACGAGCCAGCGCAGGACGGCTGCACGCGTTCCCATTTCTGCGGGCGACCACTCGCGCACCAGCTCCAGGACACGCCCGTGCATCAGCAGGTCCGCCAGGTAAGCAGGCTCGGCCTGGAAGAGGTGGTCGCCGCCCAGGCCCGTCAGGCATACCGCCGCATCTTCCGCCGCCGCTGCGCCTGCCAGCGCCTCGTTCCACGCACGGTACACGTGCAGGAACGGCTCGTCGCTGCCGGCAGCATGCGCGGCGATTCCACCGAGCAGCGGGATGTCCCCGATGTCGAGCCAGCGCGGCGACTGGCCGTGGTATGCCGTGATCGCGCGGATGGTCTCGTCCTCGCGGCCGCTGTCGCCCGGCGGATACGAGATCGAGATCGGCCGCAGCGGGTTCGGCAGTCCAGCGCCGTGTGCAGCGCCGTACACGGCGGGCGAGTCCCACCCGCCACTGAGCGTGATCGCGCAGCTGCCGCTCGCGGGCATCCGCTGGCGAATCGCATCATCGAGAAGATCGCGCAGCACGTGCCGCGCATCGTCGAACGTCAGCTCGGGCCGCTCGTCCGCTGCAAACACGGGAGCACGCCACCAGCGGCGCACGCTCGGATGCGTCGCCGGCTGCGGCCAGACCAGTGAATGCCCGGCCGGCAGCATCTGCACGTCGCGGAACGCGGTCTCGTCAGCGGGCGTGAGTGACATCGACGCCGTTTCCGCGAGCACGGGCAGGTTCAGCTCGTCGGAAACAGCGGGCAGTGTGCGCAACGCACCCAGTGCGGAAGCGAACGTGATGCGACCGCCTGCGCGGGTGTAGTACAGCGCACGGGTGCCGAGCAGGTCGCGCGCGGCGAACAGGAGCCGCCGGCGACGATCGACGACCACGAAGGCGTAATCCCCCTCGAGCCGGCTCGTGCATGCGTCGCCCCATGCGAGGTATGCGCACAGGATGAGCTCCGCTGCGCCCGCCTGTGCGGGCACGGCCATGCCGGCGCGCTGCAGTCGGCCAGCCAGGTCCGCGCGGTGGTACAGTGCGGCATCGGCGACCGCTGCGACGTCCTCGCGCATTGCGATGCAGTCGGCCGCTCCCGCCGGGGCATGCCGCGGTGACCAGCGGGCCGCCAGGACCGCGCCCAGCGTGCGCGCGTGTGTTCGCTCGTCCTGCCCGGAGCCACGCATCGCGTCCAGTGCGACCCGCATGGCCTCATCGCCGAGATGGCCGAGGTGCACCAGGATCGCACTCATCAGTAGTGCGTCAGCGTGCCCGCGCGACGGGCGTGCTGGAATGCGAGTCGGAAGAGAATGGCGGACGCGCCCATCAGACCTGCGGCGAACAGCGCGAGGATCGCGACATCGGGCAGCACGGCCTGGAACGGCTCCGCGTTCAGCAGCATCCGGCGCAGCGCTCTCAGCCCGTAGGTCAGCGGGATAAAGGCGGAAACGCCTTCCAGCCAGCCCGGAATGACGTGCGTCGGGTAGTAGACCCCGCCGAGCAGTCCCGACAGGACCATCACGATGTTGCCCAGCGGACCCGGTGTCCGGAACACCAGCACCATCGTGGCACTGAGCACACCGATCGCCATGTACGGCACGATCGTGAGCAGGACGATGAGCACGCTGCTCAGTGCTGCGCCCCACAGCAGCTGCGCGCCCAGAATCGCGCCGAAGCCCAGCATCAGGACGCCGCGCACGAGCTGCAGCGTGAAACCGTAGGACGCGAGGCCAGCAAAGATGGTCGGGACGCGCGTGGACGTGCTCAGCATCGCCTCGAGCGTACCGGTCGCGATGCCGCCCGAGATGATGTTGGGGAACTGGCGCGTCGCCGGCCGGATGAAGGCGAACAGGAAGATGCCCACGAGCACGAACCCGAAGTAGTTCGCGGCCTCGCTCTGGATACGAGGAGCCATCACGGGCTGCAGCGCGTTCGCCACGAAGTAGATCGGTACGATCGTCGCCAGCAGCCCCACCGCGGACAGCACCAGCGAAAGCCGATAGCTCGCGGCGTTCAGCGCGCTCGCACGGAGCAGTGCAGCGACCTTATGCATCGTCCCCCCTCGCCGTGCCTGAGGCGACGGTGCGCTCGATCAGCTCTGCCAGCGACAACCGCGCAGCAGTAACCCGCGCGACCTGCACACCCGCGTGCACCAGCCGGTCGACCAGCTGCGCCGCTTCCCGGGCGCCGCCCGGCAGGTTCACCCGGATCCGGCGCCAGTCCGGATCGTCGGGATCGGGCTCGTCCGTCGCGATCGCCGCAGCAACGCCGTGCAGCCGCGCCCAGCCCGCAGCATCGACGCTCAGCTCGTACTGGTAGTCCTGCACCTCGGCGACCAGCGCCGCCGGCGAGCCCGTGCGCAGCAGGCGACCCCGGTCGAGGATGCCCACGCGCGTGCTCAGCTCCAGTGCCTCTTCCGCATTGTGGGTCGCGAGCAGGACCGTGCACCCCTGGCGGGCGACGATCTCCGTGCGCAGGAAGTCGCGGAACCGGCCGGCCGACACGGGGTCCAGTGAGCGCGTCGGCTCATCGAGCAGGAGCAGTGCGGGGCGGACCAGCAGCGCCCGCGCGATCAGCAGCCGCTGCTTCATCCCGGACGAGAACTGCGCGACCATCTGGGTGCCGGTATCCGCGAGTTCGACGATCGAGAGCACCTCGTCCACGCGGGCATCGCGCGCCCGCCCACGCAGGTTCTGCAGCGACGCGAACAGGCGCAGGTTCTCGCGCGCCGACAGGCGCCA
The DNA here is from genome assembly GCA_035764935.1 of Longimicrobiales bacterium. Taxonomy (NCBI): domain Bacteria; kingdom Pseudomonadati; phylum Gemmatimonadota; class Longimicrobiia; order Longimicrobiales; species Longimicrobiales bacterium. The sequence continues at coordinate 4,514 of DASTYK010000112.1, forward strand.
CATCAGGCTGCGCTCGTCGCCGATCACCGGTGTCAGGCACGCCCGCGCGGCACTCAGCTCCCGCTCCACGTCGTGTCCGCAGACGTGCGTGCACCCGCTGTCCGCCAGCACGCTGCCCGACAGGATCTTGAAGAGCGTCGTCTTGCCCGCGCCGTTCGGGCCGAGCAGCGCGAACAATTCGCCGGCAAACACCTCCAGCGAGACGTCGTCCAGCACCTGCCTGTAGCGACGCCGCAGCGGATGCAGCAGCGTGTTCACCCAGCCGCGTCGCAAGGCGAAGCGCTTGGACACGCCGGCCACGCGCACGACGGGCTCTGCAGCCGTCGGCAGCGTGGCTCGCGCTGCGCGCAATGGGCGCAGTCGTCCCGCCCTGTCCGCAGCGCTCGCCTGCGGCGCCGAGGGCCGGTCCACCAGCTGCGCTCTCATCGCACGGCCTGCGCTTCGGCACGCCCTGCGGTGCGCGGCTCGGAGCCGATGACCGCTTGCGCTGCATCACACGCGCTGTGCTGCTCGAGCACTGCCCCGGTGTCGCGTGCATGCCATTCGAGCAGGCGCGCGGCGCACGACCACAGCTGGTCGTACGTGCGGGGAACGTCCAGCGAGTAGACGGCAACCATGCGCGCCAGCGCGACCGCGTGCTGCAGCGTGCCCTTCTGGCCCGGCCCGAGCAGCGGCCCGAGCATGGTGTTGCGCAGCAGGGTCATGGTCGCGCGCGCACCATCCAGGCGCGTACGGCGCGCACGCGCACCGGAGCCCACGGGCTGCAGCAGGTAGACGGCGCGCAGGGGCACGGAGGCCGCAGCATCTGCGCGCGGCCGCAGCCCCACGCTCAGCCGCTTGCCACCATTCCCGTGCTCGAAGCGGATGTCGACCGCGGTCGCGGCGGCCGCGGAGTCCGGGTGCAGGCGCAACCGCTGCACGCCCGGCGACACGCGCGCCCCCGCTCGCAGATCGATGCGCAGCATGTCGTCCGTGAGCAGCGTCGCACCTGCCGCGACGAGCGCAAGCGCCAGCGTGGACTTGCCGGTGCCCTTGGGTGCCACGAGCGCCAGTGCCGTCCCGTTCACCTCGACCGCGCTCGCGTGCAGGCACAGGTCGCCACGCAGGTGGATCGCGAGCGCCAGCACACGGCCGAGGATGCACTGCCGTGCGCAGTCCTCGCAGTCGTGTGTGCCGGGGTACCAGATGATCTCCGTGCCGCCACGTGCCACGTCGTACATGCCGAGCGCGCCGTACGTGAGCCGCACCCGGTCGGGTCCTGCGTACAG
>DASTYK010000113.1 GCA_035764935.1 Longimicrobiales bacterium
CCGCGCATCCGACCTTCATCCGCGAGGGATCCGCATGGAGCTTTCCCGCCGTTCCTTCCTGAAGCTCTCCGGCGCGGCGAGCGCCATCGGCGGCGTGGCCGCCTTCGGTGTCAGTCTCACCCCTGCACGCGCGCGCGCACAGGCGTTGCGCATCAGTGACAGTCGCACGGTCCCGAGCATCTGCCCGTTCTGCTCGGTCGGCTGCGCGACGCTGATCCATGTGCGCGAGGGTGAGATCATCAATATCGAGGGGGATCCGCGCTCGCCGCACAACGAGGGCACGCTCTGCCCGAAGGGCGCCGCGATCTACCAGCTTCACAAGAATCCGAACCGGCCGCAGAAGGTGCTGCACCGTCGTCCGGGTGCGAGCGGCTGGGAGGAAATGGAGCTGGAAGCGGCAATGGACCGTGTTGCGGAGCTGATCCGTCAGACGCGGGACGAGACGTTCATCGAGGCGTTGCCGAACGGCAGGCGGGTGAACTGCACGACATCGATCTTTGCGCTCGGTGGTGCGACGCTGGACAACGAGTTCAACCACCTCGCGCAGAAGTTCTGCCGGGGCCTCGGCATTGTCGCGATAGAAAACCAGGCCAGGATATGACACAGCTCCAGCGTCCCCGGTCTGGGGACACGGCTCGGTAGAGGCGCAGCGACGACGTACCCGCGCAACCTGGAGCACACGGACTGCCTGGTCATCATGGGCTCCAACATGGCGGAGTGCCACCCCGTGGCGTTCCGCTGGCCGATGAAGGCGAAGGTCAACGGCGCGAAGATCATCCACGTCGATCCGCGCTTCACGCGCACCAGTGCGGTCGCCGACCTGCACGCGCCGATCCGTGCGGGCAGCGACATCGCGTTCCTCGGCGGGCTGATCAACTACGTGATGAGCAGCGACCGCTGGAACACCGATCCCTTCTTCCGCGACTACGTCGTCAACTTCACCAACGCTGCCACGCTGGTGAACGAGGACTTCCGTGATACGGAGGACCTCGACGGCCGCTTCTCGGGGCTGATGCAGTACACCGAGCCAGCGGCCTGGCAGTACAATGCGTTCGTCGGTGCGTACGCGACGGAGACGTGGCAGTACGACCGAGGCGCGGGCGAGCCGGGAGAGACGATCGGCACGGCGGGCCAGCTTGCCTCCGGTCGCCCGGCGGCGACCGTGCAATCGGGCGAGCTTCCCGAGGGTCAGCGCGAGGGGGAGCCCGGGCCGGCCCCGGAGCTCGGCCCGGGCTACGACGACCTGGTCCGCTCGCTGCGCCAGCCGCAGGCACGCACGGACCCCACGCTCCGCCATCCGCGCTGCGTGCTGCAAGTCGTGCGTCGCCACTTCTCCCGCTACACGCCGGAGGTGGTCGAGCAGATCTGCGGCACCCCGCGCGCGAAGTTCATTGCGGTGGCGGAAACGCTCCTCGAGAACTCGGGGCGTGACCGCACGAGCGCCTTTGCCTACGCGGTTGCGTGGACGCAGCACACCAACGGGGTGCAGACGATCTCGTGCGCCGCGCTGCTGCAGCTGCTGCTCGGCAACATGGGTCGTCCGGGCGGTGGCATCATGGCGCTGCGCGGTCACGCGGCGATCCAGGGCTCGACGGATGTGCCGACGCTGTATCACAGCATTCACGGCTACATGTCGGCCCCGTCGGCGCTCAAGCAGCACGACTCGCTCGAGGACTACCTGCGCACCGAGACCGCACCCGGCGGCTACTGGGCGAACACGCCGAAGTTCATGGTCTCGTATCTCAAGTCGTTTTACGGCGACGCTGCCACGCCGGCCAACGACTTCGGCTACGACTGGCACCCGAAGATCCTGGGCGATCACTCGCACATGGCGATGTTCTCCGCCATGGCGGACGGCAACGTGCGCGGCATGCTGTGCGTCGGGCAGAACCCGGCGACGTCGCTCAATGCGCGCGTCGAACGCGAGGGGATGCGTCGTCTGGACTGGCTCGTCGTCAAGGACAACTGGCTGACGGAAACCGCGACGCACTGGTACACCGCGCCGGAGGTGCAGGACGGCAGCGTCGACGTCGGTGACATCCAGACGGAGGTCTTCTTCTTCCCGTCGACACAGATCGCGGAGTACGACGGCTCCTTCACGAACACGCAGCGCATGCTGCAGTGGCATTTCATGGCCGCCAGGGCGCCGGGCGACTGCCGCACGGACACGTGGTTCTATCACAACCTGGCGAAGCGGCTGAAGCAGGCGTACGCGAGCAGCACGCTGCCGCGTGACCAGGGCTGGCGGAACACGCTCTGGGATTTCGATCCGGATCCCGGAACCGAGCCGATCTATCCGGGTGAGCCGGATGCCGCGAAGATCCTGCGCGAGATCAATGGCTACCAGACGGGGCGGCCGAACGATCATCTCCCCGGCTTTGCCGCGCTGCGCGACGACGGCTCGACCACCTGCGCGTCCTGGATCTACAGCGGCTGCTTCCCCGCGCCGGACAACAACCTGACGGCGGCGCGCAACCCGGATCCGCCCAATCAGCCGGGTGCGCACCTCGGGTGGGGGTACGCCTGGCCGGCGAATCGCCGCGTGCTGTACAACCGCGCCTCTGCCGATCCGGATGGCAACCCGTGGAGCGAGCGCAAGCGCTGGGTCTGGTGGGACGGCTCACGGTGGATGGGCTATGACGTGCCGGACTTCGCGGCCACCAAGGCACCGACGGATCCCGGCGACCCGGGCGGCATCGGGCTCGATGCGCTGTCGGGCACGGATGCCTTCATCATGAAGGGCGATGGCAAGGGCTGGCTTTTCGTGCCGGCAGGGCTCGCGGATGGCCCGCTCCCCGTGCACTACGAGCCGATGGAGTCGCCCGTGCAGAACCTGCTGTACCCGCGCCAGCAGAGCTCGCCGGTGCTGAAGTACTGGCGGCGTACGGGCAACGCGGTCGCGGAGCCGGGTGATCCCGAGTTCCCATACGTGATCACCACCTACCGCCTGACGGAGCACTACCTGTCCGGCTCGATGAGCCGCTGGCTGCCCTGGCTCTCGGAGCTGATGCCGGAGCTGTTCATCGAGATCGGCACCGCGCTCGCGCAGGAGAAGGGGATCGCGAACCGTGATCGCGTCGTCGTGACCACGCCGCGTGCGCGCATCGAAGCGCGTGCGCTGGTCACCAACCGCATCGGCGTGATGCAGGTCGCGGGCAGGACCATCCATCACGTCGGCATGCCGTGGCACTGGGGATGGATGGGGCTCGCGCGCGGCGACGTCGTCAACGAGCTGACCGCGTTCGTGGGTGATCCGAACGTTTCGATCCACGAGGGCAAGGCATTCGTCTGCAACGTGGAGAAGGCCTGATGGCGGTACTGCGCACACTCCCGGTTCTGAGCCAGACGCGGCCGCAGCGTCCGCACTATTACGGTCGCGAGTTCGGCGTCACCGACCCGCTCGCCGCGCTGCTCGGCGAGCAGCAGCCATCGAGCGGCGCCCGCACCGGCCAGCAGCCGACGGCCGGACAGCCCCGCGCAGCGCAGCAGGACACCGCAGGCACCGGCGTGCCGACCGGCCGCAGCGGAGCCCCGAGTGCGCCCGCGACGGAGACCGCGCCGCACTCGGCGACGCCCGGCACCGTTGCCGCGACCGGCCCGATGTACTGGCACGGCGGGCCGGAAGCGCAGCCCATGGGGTTCTTCACGGACACGACGGTCTGCATCGGCTGCAAGGCGTGCGAGGTCGCGTGCAAGAACTGGAACCAGCTGCCAGCCGCGGGTGGCGGCGAGTGGGAGATGTCGGGCGAAAGCTACGACAACACCCTGCGCCTGGACGGCATCCACTGGCGGCACGTCAAGTTCGTCGAGCAGTTCCCCAACGCGTACAACGGGCGCTGGCTGCTGATGAGCGACGTCTGCAAGCACTGCGTGCAGGCCGGCTGCCTCGAGGTGTGCCCGACGGGCGCGATCATCCGCACCGAGTTCGACACGGTCGTGATCCAGTCCGACGTGTGCAACGGCTGTCGTGCGTGCATCGCGGCGTGCCCGTTCGGGGTCATCGACATGAACCCGGCGTCCGGGACCGCCCAGAAGTGCACGCTGTGCTACGACCGCATCAGCGTCGGTCTCGAGCCGGCATGCTCCAAGGCGTGCCCCACCGACTCGATCCAGTTCGGCACCGTCGATGAGCTGCGTGAGCGTGCCGAGCAGCGTGTGCAGAAGCTGCGCGCGGAAGGGATGACGGACGCGTACCTGTACGGCGCCGACCCGGATGGTCCGCTGGGTGGATTGAACGCGTTCTTCCTGCTGATCGACGACCCGGAGGTGTACGGCCTGCCTCGCAACCCGCAGATGCCGAGTCGCAACCTGGTCAACAGCTCGGCGCTCGGCGTCGCGGGTGCGGCGGCGCTCGGCGCCCTGGCCGCGATCGGGATCCGCAAGCGTCGCATGGACGACATGGCCGGGCACCGCTACGACGATGACGTGCCGCCGCCGCCGGACGACGACGTCCCGCCGCCGCCGCGCGTCGTGACCTGAGGAGCGAGCGATGCTGCCTGATACCTGGTATACCGCGTCGCCGGAGTGGTCGCTCTTCATCATTCCGTACTTCTTCATCGGCGGCATCGCGGGCGGCTCGTACTTCATCGCTGCCGCGCTGCACTGGCTCGGCCGCCCGCATGACCGGCCCATCGTGCGCATCGGCTACGTCGTCGCCGCACTGGGCGCGATCATCAGCGGGCTGCTGCTCATCGTCGACCTGCACCGGCCGCTCCGGTTCTGGCACATGCTCTTCCAGTCGGAACGCTTCCCGCTGCCCGTCTTCAAGCCCTGGTCACCGATGTCGATCGGCTCCTGGGCGCTGTTCCTGTTCGGCGCGATCGCGACCCTGTCCGCGATCGGTGCGCTGGCCGATGACGGTCGCATTCGCTGGCGAAACCTGCGAGTGCTCTACGACAGCACGCTCGGCAAGATCCTCGCACTGTTCGGCGCCGCGTTCGGCTTCTTCGTCGCGAGCTACACGGGCGTGCTGCTCGCCGTCTCCAACCGTCCGATCTGGGCAGACACGCAGTTCCTCGGCGTCCTGTTCCTGACGTCCGCCGCATCGACTGCCGCCGCCACGCTGATCCTGCTCGCGCTCTGGCGACGCGAGACACGTGCTGACGCCTCGACCGTCGAGTTCCTGACCTGGTTCGACGGCTGGGCGCTGATCCTCGAGCTCGTCGTGCTGGCGTTCTTCCTGCTCTCGCTCGGCAGCGTCGCGAGTGTGTGGCTGAGCTGGCGCGGCATCGTCCTGTTGCTGTTCGTCGTGGTGCTCGGCATCCTGATCCCGCTGACGCTGCACCTGCGGCCGAACTTCATGGGCGAGCGATGGCGCGGCAACCGCATCGCGATCGGTGCGGTACTCGTGCTGATCGGCGGCTTCATGCTGCGTTTCATCATCCTGATCGGATCGGAAACCATTCACGGCCCGCACAGCGGGGTGCAGATGACGTCGACAGTGCCATGGCCATGAGAGCACTCCTGCTCGCACTGCTCGCGACGGTTGCTGCATGCACCAGCCCCGAGGCGACGCGTGAGCGCGGCGGCGGCGCCGGCGCCGATCCCGGCAACCGGGACGTGATCGTCGAGATCCATGAAGGTGCAGAGCCGTACCATGACACTCCCTGTCGCATGACGGATGTGGAATGCCCGGAACCCGCAATGCCGTTCGGAACGGAACCGCGCCGCGAGAGCTGAGCGAACAGCTCGAGCGTGAACGGCCGGAGCTGCTGCCCTGGCTGCTGCCGCTGCGCGTCGCGCTCGACGCACTGCGGCTAGAGCCGTGGCGCAGCCTCGCGCCGCTGCCGCCGCGGATGCCCGAGGCCGCAGCGCCCGCCCTGCACGGTGCCACGATCCCGCTCGATCCTGCGGCAACGCGCGGCCACGTGCATGCGGTCCTGGCCGCCGCGTTCCCGCCGGGTGAGCGCTTCGGCCTGGACACGCTGGACGCGGCCGCGCTGCTCGAAGTCGCCCTCGCGCAGGACGACGAGCGGATCGCCGCACTCGCCGACCATGCAGGCGTCGACGCGGATCGGCTGCGGGCTGCAGCCCAGCTCGCCGCACTGCCCGTGCTGCACGCCGCAGCACGCGCACTCCCACCCGCTGCCGGTGTCGACTGGGGCGAGGGCTACTGTCCCGTGTGCGGAGCGCTGCCACTCGCCGCCGAAGCGCTCGGTCTCGACCGCGCTCGTCAGCTCCGCTGCGGCCGCTGCGGCACGGGGTGGAAGACGCACGTGCTGCTCTGCCCGTTCTGCGGTGAGACCGACCACGCAAAGCTCGGCTCGCTCGTGCCGGACGGCCCCGCGGGCCAGGTGTGCTGGGTCGAGACCTGCAGCACCTGTCACGGCTACTGGAAGACCCGCGCAGTGCTGCGCGGCACACCGGCGGACATGCTGCTGCTCGAGGACGCGCGCACGCTGGAGCTCGATATCGCAGCGGCAGAACGCGGCTTCAGCCGTCCCGCGCACGAGGGCTTTCACGTGCGCGTGCAGGTCGCGCCCGTTCCCACGATCGTGAGCTGATCATGGACGCACTCACGCCCGCCACCTTCTGCAGTGAGCTGATCGGCGCACTCGAGGCGTCCGAGGGACGACGGCGTCGTCGCAAGCGCAACACCACGCCCGATGCGATCGGACTCGCGATGAAGCGCGACCTGCTCGAGCAGGCCGTTGCGGATGCCCCCGCGACGGAAGAGTTCGAGGAGTGGCTCTTCCAGCGCGTGCTGGACGCTGGCGACGGCAGCGGCGGCCTGCGTGCCGTCGCAGTGTCGATCCTCGAGGAGTGGCGCTTCGCGCTGCAGGTCGAGGAGTTCCGCGGCTGGCTCGCTGCCGGTGCGCCGTCCGATGATGCCCGTCGCCTGGAGGTGCAGACGTGAGGCGGTTGCGCGTTCTGCTGCTCGCACTGTTGCCGCTCGCATGGTCGTGCGCCCGCGATGATGAAGATCGTCGTGCGCTGCTCGAGCAGGCCGAGCGGGTCAACGCGGAGATCTTCGAGGGCGCCGTCGTCCGCGACCTGCGCGCACCCGGCGACACTGGCCGGCTCGTCTATGACAGTGCGGTCAGCCTGCGGGAGCACCGTGCACTGCCTGCCGGCGCCGCGCAGGTCTGGGCACCGTTCGGCATCGCGGAGCCGGACACCGTCGCGGCAGGGCCCCAGCGTCGCTGAGGTCTGCCGCTCCGATCGCAGAATCGCAGGGCATCTGCTAGCTTGGCGCTGTTCACTACACGGAGCAGCGCCAGCGATCGGACCCGATGCGGATCGCCGTCATCCTCTCGACATACAACTGGCCGCACGCGCTCGAGCTTTCGCTCTGGGGCTACGCCGTGCAGACCTGGCGCGACCTGCAGGTCGTGGTGGCAGACGACGGCTCCGGACCCGGGACCGCCGCCGCGATCGAGCGTGTGCGCGCTGCCAGCGGTCTGGAAGTCGTGCACGTCTGGCACAGCGACCGCGGCTTCCGCAAGAACGAGATCCTGAACCGCGCGATCCTCCGCACCGACCGCGAGTATCTCCTGTTCTCCGACGGCGACTCGCTCCCGCACCCGCGACTCGTCGAAACGCACGCCCGTCTCGCGCGTCCCGATCGCTACCTCGCCGGGGGCTACGTCAAGCTGCCTGCAGCCGTCAGCGAGCGCATCACGGTGGACGACGTGCGCAGCGGGAATGCGACGCGGCTGCGCTGGCTCGTCGCGCACGGCTTTCGTCCCGGCAGTCGCGCCTTCCGCTGGGCAGGCCCACGCTTCGGTGCACTGCTCGATCGCGTCACCACCACGCCCGCACGCTGGCATGGCAACAACGCCTCCACGTGGCGGGAACACCTGCTTGCCGTGAACGGCTTCGATGCGTCGATGGGGTATGGTGGC
>DASTYK010000114.1 GCA_035764935.1 Longimicrobiales bacterium
TCATCTCCGTCTGCCAGCATCGAGTTCACCTTCACGGCAAGTCACTCCCATCTCCGCCCCGAACCAGCCTCTGTGCTCCCGGTGCTCTCCGTGGTAGACAAAAAAGACCCACCGAGCTATTCGGATGCGCGAAAAACTCATGTATCTCTCGCGAGCAAACTCACACCAGCGGAGGCATTCATGAGTCGATCGATTAACAAGGTCATCCTGGTCGGACATGTCGGCAGGGATCCCGATGTCCAGACGACGGCGGGCGGCATTCGTGTCGCGCACTTCTCCCTTGCGACGAGTCGTCGTATTCCACGGCAGAACGGCAACGTCGAGGAGCGAACGGAGTGGCACCGACTCACTCTGTGGGACAAGCTCGCGGAGATCGCGGAGGGCTACATCCGTAAGGGCGATCGCGTGTACGTCGAGGGACGGATGGAATACGACAGCTTCGAGAAGAACGGCGTGACGATTCCCACAGCGGAGGTGCACGTCCGCGAGCTGGTCATGCTCGGCGGCCCGCGAGCGGCGACGGCACCCGATACGGTCGAGGCGACGGAAGAGGAAGAGGAAGTCGCAGTCTAGCGGAGGAGTCTGCCCGCGGAGGAAGAGGAAGGCCCAGGCCCGCGGAGGAGTCTGCCCGCGGAGGAAGAGGAAGTCGCAGTCCAGCGGAGGAGTCTGCCCGCGGAGGAAGAGGAAGGCGCAGTCCAGCGTAGGAGTCTTCCCGCCGAGGAAGAAGGCGCAGTCCAGCGGAGGAGTCTTCCCGCTGAGGAAGAAGTCGCAGTCCAGCGGAGTTTGCCGCGGAGGAAGGGAAGGCGCGGTTCAGCGGAGGAGGTCACCGAGGAGGGCTGCGGAAGCGGCCCCGGATCCGAGCGGCGGGTGTCGGCGCGTGCGGCGGTCCCGCGGGCGGCGCCCCACCCGCTGCATTCGAGCGCTCCGCTACAGCATGTCCCGGAAGTCCGGTGCGACGGAGAACAGGAGCTGCCACTCGCCGCCGCGGTTGAGCCCGCGCACGAGGTCGAGGCGGAGCTGGTCCCAGAAGCCCGAAACCCCGAGCCCCACGCTCGTGCGAACGCCACCTGTCGTGGGAACGGGATCGACCGGGTACTCGCTGAACCCGGGCTCATACGCGATGGGCATCGGGTATAGCCGTCCGATCGTCCTGCCGTCGGTCCAGCCCGCGGCGGCGATTGCACGGAGTCGCAGCCACGGGCGCCACAGATCGCGGGCAAGCTCGGCGTCCAGGAGCGCCATGCGTGAGCCGGAGAAGCTGCGGTACTCGTAACCCGGCAGGGTCTCCCGGCCGCCCAGAAGGAAATGGCGCTGTGCGGGCGCACCGCGGGTCACGAACCCGACGGCGCTGCTGATGCGCACATCGGCTGCGAGGTTGTCGGAGTGGCGGCGGACGGCAGCGGTAGCGAGTGCACGCAGGTAAGGATCGCCCTCGAGGCTGCCTGGCTCGATGGCAAGCGTCGCGTCCCAGGCGAGAGGATCGAACCGCGAGGACGTGCGGGTAAGCTCCAGCGTGCCCGCCGTCCGTGTGCCGCGGTCGATGGCGATCAGTGTACGCGCAAAGTAGTCGTCGCCGCTGACGTCCGCGGGCTCGAGCGGTTGCTGGTCCCAGCGTGCTGCGCCGTCGTGCTGCTCGACGCGCACACCCGCGTGCGCGGTCCAGGCGGTGCTGAGCCTTCGACGAAGCAGCAGCTCGCCGCCGTTTGCGAAGTAGGGGTCGGAGTAGTCGTTGGCGCCGAACAGCGCACTGATCGTGTTGATCGCTCCGGGCATGCCCACACGCCAGCCGGCATCGCGCAGCTCGTGGCGGTAGCCTGCCGCGCGGAGCGACCAGTCCGCTCCGGGGGTGAAGTCGAGCTGCATGCGTCCGGCAGGCTCTTCAGCGCCGAACGCGTACCCGGCCGTCGCGTCCAGCCGGATATCGGGTGCGGGCACCCAGGAGACGCCACCGCCGGCGTACGCGCCCTCCAGTCGGTTGTAGCGCAGCACGGACGAAGCGGACGGCACATTGAAGCGAAAGGCCGGGAGCCCGCTCAGCCGCTGGGTGCGGAGCAGCCGTGCGGCCTCCTGCCGCAGCTCCTCCATCTCGGGCGGTGGGGCCAGGCCCTCCTCACCCAGGTCCTCGTAGAGCGTGCGCTCGAACTCGAACGACTCCAGCGCCTCGCGCGTCACGATGCTCACCGCGGGGCCGCGGAACGTGGAGGGCGGAAGCTCCTGGTTGAACGCGTAGTCGGTGATCCGCATGCGGCCGCGGATCACGGCGCCGCCGATGAAATCCAGCTCCGGCACCTGGCGTCTCAGCTCGACCGCCTGCTCGTACGGCAGCCAGTAGCGGCCGTCCCACAGGCCACTGTCCAGCGAGATGTTGATGTAATCGAGCCGGCGGTCGACGTACGAGGCGGGCGTGAAGGTGAACGTCATACGGACGATGTCGCCCCGCGTGCGATCGATGAACACCGAGCCTACGAAGCCGGATGCGCCCGGGTTTTTCGGTCGCACCTGCACCTCGTAGACGCGCACCGGCTCGGGCGCGCCCGGCAGGATCAGCGTCGTCGAGTCGGCGAGCCGGAAGTCGTACACGCGATCGGAGCCACGTGCCGCCGGGTGCAGGACGTCCTGCACTTCGTCTCCATCGCCCATTCGGATGATGTCGCCGAATCCGTTCTGCACCACGGTCAGGTGGTCCAGGTGGTAGTACATGCGGTTCGGCAGCCGGCTCTCGTCCCGCAACCCGACAATGCGCTGCTTCGTGAAGTCGGGGTACGCCCAGAACACGTCGAGCGCGACCTGGTCGATCTTCACGAGGGTGCGCTCGTCCGTATCGCGCCGATCGATGTAGAAGTAGACGAAGCCCTCGGCACGCGCGCGGTAATCGCGCAGCGTGCTGTCGGCGAGGGGCGCCTGCCTGCGCTCGCGGGCCTGTCCGATCAGTGTCAGCGCTCGCGCGTCGTTCCACGCGCCTGCGCCGGACGTGTCCACCACGACACTGGCGGGCTGGCCCGTCGTATCCGGCTGCTGCGCACTGGACGCGCCGGCCATGGTGAGCAGCAGACAATTCGTCGCTGCAACTGTCAGACGAAGCCGCAAATCCTCAGCTCTCGTTCGCGTTCAAAGCCATGTCCACGTGGTCGCTCTACCGCACGGGCGTGTGCCTCACGCGTTCAATGTATTCGTTTCACCACTGAGAGCGCAGAGGTCGCAGGAGAATGACCCGATGTGACGCTCCCGTAAACAACGAGGGCCCGGCAACCTGCCGGGCCCTTCGTCGTATGATCAAATCTGTTCCCGGAACTGCTCCTCAGTTCGCGCTCCAGAACGTCGACAGCGCCTCACCGTCCGGGCTTTCCCGCAGCTTCTCGAACGCGCGGTTCCGGATCTGCCGGATCCGCTCACGCGTGACACCCAGCAGCGAGCCGATCTCCTCCAGCGTGCGCTCCTCGCCGTCATCCAGCCCGTAGTACAGGTACAGGATCTTGCGCTCGCGCTCCGTCAGGTACTTCTCGAACATGCGGTCCAGGAACTCGCGCTGTGCCTGCGACTCGACCGTTTCCTCGATGTCCTCGGCCTCCGCACCGGCGAAACGCTCACCGAAGGAAGCGCTGTCGCGATCTGCCCGATCGATCGGGGCGTCGAGTGACAGCTCGGACGCCGCAACACGACGCAGCGCACGCACCGTGTCAATCGGCTCGCCCATCTCGTCGGCGATCTCCTGGTCGGTCGGCGAGCGACCGAGCAGCTGCGTCAGCGCGGTTTCCGTGCGCGACAGCTTGACCAGGTTCGAGTTCTGGTTGAGCGGGATGCGTACCGAGCGCGTCTGCTCTGCCAGCGCCTGCAGCACGGTCTGGCGGATCCACCACACCGCGTACGAGATGAACTTGACGCCCTTGTCCGGATCGAACTTCTTGACCGCCTTGAGCAGCCCTTCATTGCCGATGCAAACCAGCTCGGCCAGGCCGAGACCACGGCCCTGGTACTTCTTCACGTAGGAAATGACGAACCGAAGATTCGCCGTGACCAGCCGCTCCGCCGCTTCCTTGTCCCCCGCCCGCGCACGACGCGCGAGCTCCCGTTCCTCCGCCGCCTCCTCGATCAGCGGGTACTTCTCAACGTCGAAGAGGTACTGATCGAACGAATCCAGAGCCCGCGAACTGACAAACATTTGCCGTGACATGACCGGTAGCTCTAGGGTGAATAATTGAAAAGGCAGCGCCCCTCGCTCACGAGGGCCGCTGCCTCTTTACCCGGGGAACGGGTGCGTCTCCGCTTCTCTGTCGAGCATCCGCACCAATCCGTTCCCCAAAGCCGCGCCGTTCATAACTCGCCGAATATATATGAAGGGTATCGCGGAAGTAACCCCCTGCATTCTGCCGATGCGCACCACTGCGCTGCGAAAAAGCCGTTTGTACCGCGGCTGATTACGCTACAACTCGTTAGGATCCATCAGCTTGTGACCGGGCCGGCAGGTCCCGGAACGCGACGTCCCTGGCCCGCGTCTGGCGGCGGTATTCGGCGAGCGGACCGAAGGCCCGCCGAAGCGCGTTCCGCTGCGCGAGGCGCCAGCCCGGGACCTACTCCTGTCCGCCGCCCGCCCGAGACTTACTCCGATCCGCCCCTCTCCAGCCCGCGAATCTCGTCCAGCCGATCCACGGCCCGCCGCAGGTGCGGGATCACGATCGAACCGCCGACCACCAGGCCTACCGAGAATGCTTCGAACAGCTCCTCGTCGCTCAGCCCTTCCTCGGCGCAGCGCACGAGATGGTAGGTGATGCAGTCGTCGCAGCGCAGCACCATGGACGCGACGAGGCCGAGCAGCTCTTTGGTGCGGGTGTCGAGCGCGCCCGCCTCGTAGGCGCGGCCGTCGAGGGCGAAGAAGCGGCGGATCTCGAGGTTTTCGGCCTCGAGGATCCGGTCGTTCATGCGCTCGCGGAACTTGCGGAACTCCTCGAGATCCATGATCGGTCGTTGCGGAGCTCGGCCTCGATGCGATCGGGGCCGGGTCCGTCCTTGAGCAGGAAGAGGGTGTACGATTTTGCGCGGTCGTCCTCGACGTCCACGGTGTCCGCCAGGACGCCACGCTCTGTCCGGAGTGTGCGTGGTTCGCTGAGCTCCAGCCGATGCGGACGCAGGAAGCCCTGGTACACGAAAAGGCGACGCTCGTCGTCGAAGACCAGCCAGCCGTTGCGGTACGCGCCGAGTCCGGCCATGCCGGTCAGCCCTGCGCGGGCCGTGAGCGGGGCGCGCCGGCCTACCCCCTCCGGTTCCACCAGGGGCCGTAGCCTGCGTGGCAGCTCGTCGCGTGAGCGCCATCCCCGCAGTCCGAAGAACCCGCGGATGCGGGCGGCCAGTGCCCGCATCCCGAGTGCACCGGCACGCCACAGGATCGGCCCGACGAACAGCACCACGGCCACGACCACGAGGCCGATCATGATTGCCGCGGTCGGTACGATCAGCGCGACCAGCGCCATGCTGACGGCGAGGACGTCCTCGAGCGCACTGATCGCGATGTTCTTCGCGCGGCGCGGCCGCCGGTTGACGATGACGCGCACGCCGGCCTTGGTGGAATGCGCGAGAAACGCGAGTGCGCCCGCGAGCACGGCCCCGGCGATCTGGATTTCCAGCCCCTGCGGCGTAAGTGCCAGGGCGACGAGGGCGGCCGCCGCCAGCGGGCGCACGATCGTATGGATCGCGTCCCAGGCACTGTCCAGGAACGGCACCTTGTCGAGCAGGAACTCGAGAATGTAGAGCGCGGCGGCGCTGCCGATGACGAGCCCGTTTTCCAGGCCGCGCAGCTCGGCGGGCAGCGCAAAGCCGAACAGCTCATAGCGGGACGCGAGCGCGAGCGTGCCCACCGTCGCATACAGGTTGATGCCGCAGGCGAGCGCGGTCGCGACGAGCTGTCCGAGGGGGACGACGAGAAATGCGAGTGTCGGCATGGGCGCGACAACGTATCCGGCCAGCGTGTGCAGGGGCAAGGAAGAAAACGAAGAGCCCGGCCATGTGGCCGGGCTCCCGTTGTGGCTGCTCCCTGCGGGGGGCGCCCCGATCTCCTCGGGTTACACCCGCTCCGCCTGAAGCTTACTTGCCCTTGCGGACCTGCTGCTGCCGCTGCAGCGGCTGGAACACGCAGCCGGTCGGCTGGAGCGGGACGTACACGACCTGGAGCGCATCGACTGCCTCGCGCAGGTCGTCTTCCTCGTCGAGAATGTCCTCGAGGTCGCCGCTCGCGCGGGCCTGGCGGACATCTGCCAGCTGGCTCGCAACGTCTGCGACCTGGTCACGATCCGCGTACACCGGCAGGCCATTCACCGTGCCGAGGTACGTCAGGCGATCCGACTCGATCCGGACTGCGCCCTGGTACGTCAGGTACTCGTAGTTCGTCGCACCGACATCGACGACCAGCGGCGCGCCGCTCACGTACCACGGCTGGTTGCTGGCGGTCACGACCGTGCCGACCGACGTGGACAGCGGCTGACGGTTGCCATTCACGACCACGACCGTGTCGCCCTCGTCCACCAGGTAGACTGCCTCCTGCATGCGCAGGCCGTTCGGTGCCGTCGGATCCACGACGCAGACCGAGATCGACTCCTCACGCGGTGCCGGCGGCGGCTCCGGTGCCGGCGGCGGCGGCGGCGGCGGCGCAGGCGCAACCGCTACGACCGGCGGCTCCTGCAGGCCGGCCAGGATGTGCAGGCCGATCTGGCCAGCGATCTCGTGAACCGTGCTCGCAACGTTCTCATCACTGCGCGTGAAGGCCGGGCCCGCACCCGTGATCTCATAGACCTCGGGCTTGTAGATCCGGTCGTTCACCTCGAGACGAACCGCGAAGTTCGGCGACACGCGCCAGTCGGCGCCGAGCCCGACCAGGCCCGCGAACGACGTCGCCTCTTCGAGCGCGAAACCGCCAGCGCCCGTCGGGTAGAACGGATGGCAGGAGGAGTCATCATCCTCGCCACCACCGCACGTTGCCCAGTCACCTGCCGGGTTGATCCACTTCGCACCGAGACCGAGCGCGACGTAGGGCAGGAACTCCGAGCCCAGCCACTCCTCGTTCGGCTCACGGAAGCGGAACATCAGGTCGCCCGTTCCCGACCAGAGGTTCACGTGCTCATGGAACGTCACATCGTCGCTCTGCAGATCGGTGTCCGTGTACGTCATGTTCGCACGGAGACCGATGCGCGGGGTGAACCAGAAGGTGAGCTGGCTGCCCAGCAGCCAGTTCGCGTTGAAGCGCACATCCGCATCCTCGCCCCCCAGTTCGTCATCGCCCAGCAGCGCGCTATACCACGAATAGCCGCCATTCAGGCCGAAATCGACCCGGTAATGCTGCGCGGACGCGGGCGACGCAACGAAGAGCGGCACCATCAACGCCGCTGCCGCTGCTACCCTCACCAACACTTTCATACCATCCTCCTCACTTGGGTCAGACTTGCGGACACTCTCGACGGTCTCGACCGTCGCGTCCGGCCCGCCACTCCCTTCCTCACGGGGCCGGCCCGCCTCCTTGCAGAAAGCTTGCCAACCCGCATCTCCCTCCGGTGTGGATGGGGCTGACAACACCAGAGGCGAACATGCCGGTGCGATTAACATGCCTATCCCGGTCATAACGAGGCATAGTCCGTCGCTTTTCTGCAGATGTGGCTGCGGCCCGGCTGGATCGTGCGCACGCCTGGCGCCGTTCTCCGGACGTATGACGTATCGGACGGCAGTTTCCACCATGCCGAAGCGGCGGTGCTCTGTCAGTCGCGCAGCCCGGAGCGGCGGAGCACGAGGGCGGCGTTGATCCCGCCGAAGCCGAACGAGTTGGACAGCGCATGGCGCGGGGTGCAGCTGCGCCCGCCGCTGGCCACGTAGTCGAGATCGCACGCGGGGTCGCCCCGCTCGAAGTTGAGCGTGGGTGGTGTCCAGCCGCGGGCGAACGCGAGGCAGCACACGCCGGCCTCGATCGCACCGGACGCGCCGAGTGCGTGGGCGTGGTACGGCTTGGTCCCGCTTATCGGGAGGGCATAGGCGCGTTCGCCGAACAGCTGCTTGATCGCACTGCTCTCAGTGGAGTCGTTGAGGGGCGTGGAAGACCCGTGCGGGCTGATCAGGTCGATCTCCTCGGGTGTGATGCCGGCCGCGGCGAGGGCGATGCGCATGGCCCGGACCGCCTGCGCGGCGTCGGGGCGCGGCGCGGTCATGTGGTACGCGTCGTTGGTGCAGCCGTAGCCGACGATCTCCGCATAGATGCGTGCACCCCGTGCGACCGCGTGGTCGTAGCGCTCGAGGTACAGCGTGCATGCGCCCTCGCCCATGATGAAGCCGTCGCGCCCCTGGTCGAACGGGCGGCAGGCATGCTCCGGGTCGTCGTTGCGCGTGCTCATCGCGCGGATGACCGCGAATGCGCCGAAGCACATCGGTGCGAGTGGTGCCTCGACGCCTCCAGCGAGCGCCGCATCCGCACTGCCGTCCCGGATCAGTCGCCACGCCTCGCCGATGGCGATCGTCCCGGAAGCACACGACATCGCATTGGTCGCGTTCGGCCCCGTCACGCCCAGGTCGATCGCGACCGAACAGCTCGCTGCGCCCGCAAACGTGGTGAGCGCGACGCGCGGGTCGATGCTGCGCGCGGTCGCGATGCCGCCGTAGAACGCGTTTGCCTGCGTCTCGGCGTAGCCCATCCCGCCGAGCGCCGTGCCCATCTGAACTGCCGTGCGATCCGGATCGAGCTCTTCGGGGCGGATTCCCGCGTCCGCCAGGGCGAGCCGCGCACTGGCGACTGCGAAGTGCCCGAAACGGTCCATGCGCTTCGCGGCACGCGGCTCGATGAAGTCCGTCGGCTCGAAGTCGTCGACCTCGGCGGCAATGCGCGTACGCCAGGGCTGCGCGTCGAACCGCGTGATGGAGCGGATCGGCGAGCGCTCGCGGCGGAGTCCCTCCCAGAAGCGATCGATGCCGGTACCCACGGCCGTGATCGGGCCGATGCCCGTGACGGCAACGCGGTGCATCACGCCGTTCCCGTTGCGTCGCGTATCAGGCACGACGGACCTCCCTGTGAGTCCGTGAAGCCTCGACGGCGACGCCGGCGAGGGTCCGCTGCGCAATGGCGCTGACGAAGTGGCGGGAGATGACGAGCTGCCACGCGAGGGGCCCGATCAGCGGCCAGTCCGGACCGTTCCAGGCATGGGTGATCCTCACGTCCGTCGAGCCATCCGGCCGCTGGACGAACATCCACTTCACGTCCATGCCGCGGGTAATGCCATCGACGTGGCGGTAGTAGACCGCCGGCTCGGCAGGATCGACGCGCATTTCGGAGAGCCACCAGGTCGGGTACCTCAGTGGCCCGCCGAAATCGCGCCACGCGGCCATCTCGACGCGGCCGGTGCCGAAAGCGCGTCGTTCCTGGAAGCGCACCCAGCGGTAATGCGGCAGGATCTCCGGCCAGCGCTCCACGTCCGCGGCCACCCGGAAGCAGACTTCACATGGCGCGTCCATCCGGCGTTCGTCCAGGATCGTCACGATGCCCTCAGCAGTGAGTGGAGTGTGGATATCGCCAGACGCGGGTGCAGCAGCGAGGCGGGAGCACGCAGGTCGCCGGTGACGCCGAGCAGCGCATTGCGTGCGACGGCGCTGCGAGCCAGTGCACGGATCGCCGCATTCGCGAGCGCCGGCTGCGCGAGCACCGCATCGATCATGCGTTGCAGCCGGCGCATGCCCTGCGTGAGCTCTGCATGCCCGGCGGACCAGGCGGCGAGCCGTTCGCGCCGTACGGGCCCCGTCTGCCGCAAGGCTGCAGTGGCAATTCCCGCAAGCAGCTCCGCGCCCGCAACGGCCTGGTGAATGCCCTGGCCGGTGAACGGGTCGAAATAGCCCGCCGCGTCACCGACCAGCGCGATGCCGTCGTGCACGACGTAACGGACGGGCATGTCGAACGGGCCGGATGCCATCCAGTCCTCGCCCTCCAGCGGGTGAATCGGCGCGACGCTGCTGAGCAGCGGAAACCGCTGGCGCCAGTCGTTGACGAAGGTGTCGAGGCGCAGGGACCGGGGCACCCCGCGCGCTCCGTTCACGGCACCGCGGCGTGCGCCCCGATGCACGACGTCCGCGTCCGCGCTCTTCACGACGAGCGTGACGTTGCATGCGTCGCCTTCGGCAGTGACCGGAGCGATGCCCATGCATGCGCCACGCGCCAGGTGCATCTCACCCAGGCCGTCCGTGCAGCGGGGCGGGAAAGCATGGGTGCTGAGCGACAGCTTTCTCAGCCGCGGGGATCGCTGCACCGAGCCGGTCGCACGCGCAACGACCGAGCGAAGCCCATCGGCACCGATAACCAGCCGTGCGTGCACCGGACCCGTATCCGGCTGCAATCGGACCGTCGTCCCGCTCCCGTCGCATGCGACGTCCGCGACGCGAGCTCCCGCACGGATCTCGACGCCCGCTCCCGCCGCGGCGTTCAGCAGCGCCGTGTCCAGCCGGTCGCGTGGTACCGCGAGGGCGTAGCCGCGGTGGCGCGCACCTCCTGATAGTTCGTCAAACGTCGCAGTGAACGACGAGCCGTCGGGTGCGATGATGCGCCAGCCGCGCAGGCGGGCGGGCCGGAGAGCATCGATCGCGGGGAGAAGCCCGAGTCGCTCGAACAGCTGCGTGGTGCCGGCGCTGATGCAGTCAC
Source organism: Longimicrobiales bacterium (assembly GCA_035764935.1). Lineage (NCBI taxonomy): Bacteria > Pseudomonadati > Gemmatimonadota > Longimicrobiia > Longimicrobiales > Longimicrobiales bacterium. Next base: position 10,649 of record DASTYK010000114.1, read on the forward strand.
CACAGGCTTTTCGCCGCGGAAGGCTCCTGCGCTCGAGCAGCAGCACATCGTGACCTGAGCGCGCGAGCAGCATGCCGGCGACGGCACCGGCGGGCCCACCGCCGACAATGACGACTTCGCGAGATTCGATGTGCATGCCCGGTAGCGCCGTTCCGATACGGCCTGCGGCGATGCAAGCGGAGGGCCGTAGACGCCGCGGCGCGCTGCTGCAGTGCGCTACGCGGTCGGTTCTGCGGAGGCCTGCGAACGGGCGGTGAGGACCAGCCGGTAGAAGAAGCGACGTCGCACGCGCACGTCCTGCAGCCCCGCGCTGCGCGCCAGGGACGCGAGCTCCGCCGCGGTGAACGCCCGCTGCACCGACAGCGGACCGTCGTGCCGGGTGAGGCGGTTGCGCGCCCAGAGCGTGCGCGCGAGCACGCGCGCCCCCGCATAGTTCTGCCAGTTGCGCTCCAGGTCATTGATCACGACCGCCCGCGCGACGCGGCCCAGCTCCCGCAGCACACGCACGGGGAGGTCCTGCTCGAAGTGGTGGAGCGTGAGCGACATGATCGCCACGTCGAAGGAACCGTCCTCGAACGGCAGGGCGGCTGCGTCGGCCCGGACCAGCGTCACACCCGGCGCGGCGCGGAGCCGGTCCCTGGCCAGCGTCATGATCTGCGGGTGTACATCGACAGCCGTGAGCCGTACGTCACGAGCGCGGTTGCGCATGTGCGCCACGAGCGCGGCATCGATGTCGCCGGCGCCGCACCCGACATCGAGCACTGCGCCGGGTCCACTGTCGGGGAGCAGCTGGTCGACCGCGCGGATCGCGGCCCGTGTGCCGCCCAGGTAGCGGTTCACGTCCGCGACCTGTTCGAGGCTTTGCCGGAGCACGGCCTCGTCGTGGCCGTGTTCATCGAGGCGCTCGGCTGCGCCCGCCAGCCGCTGCTTCATGACGCGGCGCGCGCTGCCGCGACGCGCTCGGCGATCGCATCCATCCTGCTGCGCAATGCGGGCACGTCGATGGTCGTATGCGCGGCCCGGTTGCCCAGTACGCCGGTCGTGCCGTTGTTCGCACCCGGCTGCGACAGCCCGGCCGGGCACGAGTGGTACAACACCCGGCCCCGCACGACGGTGAGCACGACGTCACTGCTGCGTGCTGCCAGCACCAGCGCAGCCTGGATGTCGTGCACCGGGCGCGTGTGGACACCGGCCAGTGAGACTGCCGCGAAATCGGCGCTCTTGCCGCGCTCGAGTGAGCCGCATTCCGCTTCGATACCGAGGGCGCGGGCGCCGTCGAGCGTTGCCATGCGCAGCAGCGTTGCGGGATCCAGTGCGTCGTGTGAGTGGCCGGCCGCGCGCTGCATGAGCTGCGCGGTGCGGGCCTCTTCCAGCAGGTCGAGGCGGTTGTTGCTCGCGACCGAATCGGTGCCGAGCGCGACGGTCGCGCCGGCGGCAAGCAGGTGTGCAACGGGCGCGATGCCATGGCCGAGCCGCGCATTGGCGGTGGGGCAGTGCGCAACGCTGGCGCCGGCGTCTACGATGGCCCTGATATCCTCCGTATCGATCCGCACTGCATGGATGAGCAGCGGCCTGCGCTCGAGGACGCCCGTGCGGGCGAGGAGGTCAATCGGTGAGCGCGCGCGGACGGGTGTCGCGATTCCACGGCGCTGCAACCCTTCGGCAAACCCGCCGCCGCCACGCTCGACCAGGTCTGTTTCCTCCTGTGACTCCGCGATGTGCACCGCAACCGGAAGTCCTTCCGCGGCTGCATACCGCGCGGTCGCGCCGAACAGCTCATCGGAGACCGTGTACGGCGCGTGCGGGCTGATGCCCACACGCACCAGGTCACTCTCGCGGACACGCATGCTCTCCACGCGCGCGCTCAGCTCGCGCATCGCGTCCGCACACTGCTCCGGCGCAGGACCGAACACCTCGCGGTAGACGACGCCGCGTCCGCCACTCTCCAGCAGCGCATCGAACGATGCCGCCGAATCCTCCGTTGCCGCGATGGTCGTAATACCGGCCGCGTACGCTTCCGCGAGCTGCCACAGCGCCGCGGTGTACAGATCCGCCTCATCGAGTGGCGCACGCAGCTTGACGCGGCGGAGCGTGCTGATCCACTGCACGAACGGCAGGTCCTCGAGCAGGTTGCGCAGCGCGGCCAGCTCCGGGTGTGCGTGCACGTTGACGAAGCCGGGCAGCAACGCCGCACTGCCGAGATCGACCTCATCCACATCCTCGGGCCGCGGCACCGCCGCGTCGGGGCCGACCGCAGCGATGCGGCCGTCCTCGTCGATCAGCAGCGCACCGTCGCGGACCGGCGGTGCGGAGACGGGCAGGACCCACTGTGCACGGTAACGGGCGCGTCGCATGACTCAGAAGCGTGGAGTGAAGAGCTCGCCGGCCACCGTTTCACGCCGCGAGCGCAGGAGCTGAGCGTCGCGCGCGTTTGCCGACAGGCCGATGATCTCGTCGAGCGAGAGCATGATCCGGAAGTCGCCCAGGCCGACCCCCTTTTCGAGCGGCCACGCAAAGTCCAGCCGGCCGATGGAGCGGCCGCCCGCAGGGAATGAAACACGCAGCCCGAACCCTGCAGACGCCTGCCACTCACTGTCATTGCCGAATGGTGCATCACCGCGCCAGACCCGCCCGGCGTCGACGAACAGCGTGCCGCCGACGTCGGCGAGGTCGCGGAAGGGCCAGCCGAAGTAGATGCGGTCCTCTGCGGTCGCGACCAGCCGCCGGCCGCCCGGGAACGCCTCGCGCCGGTAGCCGCGCAGCCCGCGCTCGCCACCGAGCGTCAACTGAAACGGCGTCACGGTGTTCCAGCCGCCGCCCGCCGCGGCGCGCAGGAAGAACGTGTGCCGCCGGAGCTGCCTCGTCTGCAGGTACGTCAGCAGCTCCGCCTCGCCGTAGATGTCCTTCCACTCCGTCGTGCTGACGTCCGCACGCAGGTCGCGCCGGCCGTCGCCGCGCGCGCGCAGCACGACGATCGCGTCACCGACCTCGATGCCGGTGTACAGCGTGATCGTGGCCGCGAGGTCGTCGTCGGTCTCGAACTGCGGCATCGAACGGCCGAGCGCGAATGTCGCTTCCGCACCCAGTCGCACGTCCTCCTCGCCGCGCATGCTGTCCAGCCCGCGACGCTGCACGTACCAGATGTTGCGCTGGCCGATCATGGCGGTCAGGCGGATGCTGTTGATCTCGCTCCGGTGCGGCTGCAGCTCCGCGTCCAGGCTGTCGGCCAGCTGCGAGCGACGCTCGTAATCGCCGTTCGGCACGAACAGCGCCGGGCCCGCGTACGAGACCTTCTGAAAGCTGATGCCGCCACCCAGCAGGGTCATCGCACCGCTCCGCCCGATGCGTCGCACGATTGCCAGGTCGTAGAACGTTTCGCGCATGGGCTGCAGCACGTGGTCGCTGCCGCCATCGGCGCGCGGGAGCATGTAATCGAAGTTGCGGTCGTCGCGCAGGAAGCTCTGCCGGCCCGCCCACCGGCTGACCTCCGCCACGAAGGGATACGCGATCTCGACGTGCGCGCGCGTGCCGGCGCGGGATTCCGCGATCTCGGTGGTGAGGTCCCAGCGAGTGCCGAAGAGCTGCGGCGAGAAGTAGCGCAGGCCGTACTCGCGGGTCGCGTCACGCTCGAAGTAATGCACCCCGAGCGTCTGGCCGCGCCCGAGCAGGTTCACCTCCTCCAGGCGCACGCCCTCGAAGGTGAAGCCGTCGTCCGACGAGAAGCGCACGTCGGGACGGGTGCTCCACTCGTCCTGGGTGTCGACCACCACGTGCCAGCTGCCGTCCCCCTGCGGCACGCCGAAAACATCGACGCGTGAGAGGAACCGGTAGGAGCGAAGCAGCCGCTCCGTCTCGCTGATCATGAACGGGTCGTAGCAGTCGCCCGGCTCGAACAGCAACTCCCGCAGGATCGTGTGCTCGCGGGTCCGGACATGCAGCGCGTTGGCCGTGCGGTACGCCCAGCCAAAGCGCGGACTCAGGTCCGGATCCGACGTGTCGAAGACGGAGTGGTTGTCGATGAAGATGTGCGAGATCGGCCCGGTCGCGCACGGCGCCGGTGCCGTCTGCGCCGCGACGGGGGCGGCGCACAGGAGGAGCAGGATCGCAGGACTCGCCTTCACTCGCGTCAGCTTAGGTGTCGAAGCCTGTCCCGGCCAGAAGCCGGCCGCCGCATCCACCGCTGGCGGCGTCGTGGAGCCACGAAACATGTATTCCGCTCGTCGCGGCAGCACGCGTATCGCCCTGCGCAAGGTATGATCCACAAATGCGCCGCTGGCTTGACCCTCCGGGAGGGCGGGCGTAACCTCCTTGTCTCCCGCGCGCCCACGCGCGGGCGATCCGCTATAGCATTGGAAATCCGACCCAGAGGCAGACGTGGCAACATCTTTGGCAGCGCGCGAACTGTCGGCTCACGGGCTTCAGCCCAGCCAGCCGGTCTACTGGAACCTCGCGGCCGCTGCACTCATCGAGGAAGCGGTCCGGCGCGGCGAAGGGCAGCTCACCTCTGAAGGCGCCTTCGTTGGCATCACGACACCACATACCGGCCGCTCCCCCGACGACAAGTTCATCGTCCGCGAGCCTGAGAGCGAGGAGCGCATCGGCTGGGGCAGCGTGAACGTCCCGATCGAGCGCGAGAAGTACGAGCTGCTCCGCCGCGACGTCGAACAGTACCTGTCGTCGCGGGAGCTGTTCGTCAACGACCTGTGGGCGGGCGCCGATCCGGAGTACCGCCTCAACGTGCGCTCGATCAGCCCCAGCGCCTGGCACACCGCGTTCGTCAACAACATGTTCATCGTCCCGGACGACGAGGCGCGCCTCGGGTTCGAGCCGGGCTTCACCATCCTGCACGCCCCCGAGTTCCAGGCCGACCCGGACCGGCACGGCACCCGCTCCAGCACCTTCATCATGCTGAGCTTCCAGGACCGTACCGTCATGATCGGCGGCACCCGCTACGCGGGCGAGATGAAGAAGTCGATCTTCTCCGTCCTGAACTACCTGCTCCCGCTGCAGGGCGTGCTGCCGATGCACTGCTCGGCGAACATCGGGCCCAGTGACGACGTCGCGCTCTTCTTCGGCCTGTCCGGCACCGGCAAGACGACGCTATCGGCCGATCCCGAGCGCTCCCTGATCGGCGACGACGAGCACGGCTGGTCCGAGAACGGCGTGTTCAACTTCGAGGGCGGCAACTACGCCAAGGTCATCCGCCTCTCCGCCGAGGGCGAGCCGCTCATCTACGCGGCCAGCCGCCGCTTCGGCGCGGTGCTCGAGAACGTGGTCATGGACCCGCAGACGCGCGTCCCCGACTTCGACGACGATTCCAATACCGAGAACACGCGCTCGTCGTACCCGATATCGTTCATCCCCGGCGCCGCACGCCCCAGCGTGGGGGGGCACCCGAAGAACGTGATCTTGCTGACCGCCGACGCGTTCGGCGTGCTGCCGCCGATCTCCAAGCTCACGCACGAACAGGCGATGTACCATTTCCTGTCCGGCTACACCGCAAAGGTCGCCGGCACCGAGCGCGGCATCACCGAGCCCAAGGCCGCGTTCAGCACCTGCTTCGGCGCACCGTTCCTGCCGCTCCCGCCGTCCGTCTATGCGGAGATGCTCGGCCAGAAGCTCGCGCAGCACGGCGCGCAGTGCTGGCTCGTCAACACCGGCTGGACCGGCGGCGCCTACGGCAGCGGCACCCGCATGTCGCTCCACCACACCCGCGCCATGGTGCACGCCGCCCTGCGCGGCCTGCTCGATGACGTGGAGACCGTCGTGGATCCCGTCTTCGGCCTGCACGTTCCGAAGCACATCCGCGGCGTGCCCGACGCCGTCCTCCAGCCGCGCAACACCTGGAAGGACAAGGACGCCTACGACGCCCAGGCCGCAAAGCTAGCGAACATGTTCCGCGAGAACTTCAGGAAGTACGAGGACTCGGTGAGCGAGGAAGTGCGCAAGGCCGGCCCGGTAACGGGCTGAGCCGGGCGCCTCGATACTCGAACGGGCGGCTGCCTTCAGTGGCGCCGCCCGTTCTTTATTTCACCACAGAGAGCGCCGAGGGCACTGAGCAAGAGTGGATAAAACCCCACCGCCCCCCACCCGCCGTCATTCCCGAAGTGTCCACCACCCAAGCGCGCAAAGCGCGCGTCTCGCACCACCCACCGCCCACAACCCGCAGTTAAAGAAGTTCAGTTGCCGGCTCCCGACACAAGTACCGGCGAAGTCCGCGCCAGCCACGAATCCGGATTGATCGCGACCCGCCCGCCGTTCCGATACACCCCGAAATGCAGGTGCGGCGACGTGCCCCGCGCGTTCCCGGTGTTCCCGACGAGTCCGATGCGGTCCCCGGCCCGCACCCGTTCCCCCGGCCGCACGTCCTGCCGGTCCAGGTGCGCGTAATACAGCTCCAGGTCTTCGCCGTCGGGTCGCATCCAGATCACCTTGCCGCCGATCGGCGTGTGGCGCACCGAGATGATCACGCCGTCGGTTGCAGCCAGCACGGGCGTGCCGCGTGGCGCGAAGATGTCCACGCCTTCATGGCGGCGGCCGCCGCCGCGCGGGTCGCCCCAGTCGCTGCGGATCGCGCCGGCGTCACGCCCCTCGACCGGGAAGACGTAGCGCGATGCCGGCAGCGTGCGGTACGACGTCGCGTCCGCGATCACGGGTGCGCCGGAAGCCCCGTCGCCCTCGATCGTGAGCTGGAACGTGCCGACCAGCCCGAGTTCCGGCTGCACGCGCAGCACGTAGCGGCCGCCATCGCGTGAGATGGTCTGGGCCCGCTGCCGGCCCGCATCGACCAGGCGAGTCTGCGAGCCCTGCTGCATGAACAGCTCGACGAACGCCGCTGCAGGATGCCCCAGTCCGGACAGTGTCGCATGCAGGCGGCCGCCGGGCACGAGGTCGAATGCGTAGGCGCCCACGGTGGTGGTCAGCTCGTCGAGCTGGTAGTAGGTGGTGTACGGGAGCTGCACGGACATCGGCGAGGCGAGCGCCCTGTCGCCTGCTTCGCTCCAGCGCGCGATCGACGGATCGGACGCGCGGGCACGCTCACGGATGTACTCGTCGCGTGCGGGTGACGACGTGGCCGGCTGCCCGCTCTCGAATGCGGGCGCGCAGGCAGCGGACAGGACGATCAGCACGTGGACGAGCCACGTGACGGCATGCGAGCGGCAGTGCTGCACCGCTTCCTCCTGTGAAACTGGTATGACACGGGGCGCTCGACACGCGGACCATCCGGGGAGGAGGGACGCCGCAAAGCCGTCGAACGCGGGCAATGTAATGCCGACGACGCCCGGCGTACAACCCTGGCGTGTCGGGGTATCGCAGCGCCCGCGTCCTGCCTAACCTTTCAGGCCATGAGTGCTTCCGTCACGATCCGCGATCCGCTGTGGGACACGATCCGTGTCGACCCGGTCGCGATGCAGATCGTCGATGCGCCCGCGTTCCAGCGGCTGCGCCACATCCGCCAGCTCGGGCTCGCCTACCTCGTGTATCCGGGCGCGACGCACACGCGCTTCGATCATGCGCTCGGCGTCTACCACCTTGCGCACCGCGCGCTCGCTGCACTGCGCGCACGCGACGCGCTCGATGGCATCGACGAATCGGACTGCGCGCTGATCCCCTTTGCGGCGCTGCTGCACGACATTGGCCATTACCCGTTCTCGCATGCGCTCGAGGAGCTGCAGGCGGACCGGATCCCTGGCCATCACGAGGCGCTCGTCGGCCGCTTCCTCGCGGACGAGACGGTCGCGGCCGCGCTCGCGCAGGTCGCGCCCGATGCTGGCCAGCAGGTCGAGATGCTGATCCGCGGCATCTCGGTGAATCCGCTCCAGGGACTCGTGAGCGGGAGCCTCGATCTCGACAAGATCGAGTACCTGATGCGCGATGCGACCTTTGCGGGTGTGCCGTATGGCCGCGTCGACGTCGATCGCCTGCTGCACGGCCTCACACTGCTGTGCGACGAGACCACCGGTCACTTCGAGGTCGGCGTGCACGAGAAGGGCGTCGCCGCGCTCGAGTCGCTGCTGTTCGCGAAGTACCAGATGTTCCGCAACGTGTACTGGCACCACGCGGTGCGCGCCGCGACCGTGATGTACAAGCGCATCGTGAACGACGCGCTCGATGCCGCGCTGCTCGCGCCGGACGAGCTCGTCGGCCAGACGGACGAAGGTGTGCTGTACCTGATCGCCGGCCGTGCGGAACGCGAGGACCCGCAGGCGCAGTCCGTCGCCGCACGCGTTGGCGCGCTGCGCATGCGCCGGCTGCCCAAGCGTGCAGCCGAGGTCGTCGCGGCCGAGCTGGACGAGAACGCGATCGGTGACTGGATCGAGACGGACACGCCGCTCAAGCGGGAGGTAGAGGAGCGCATCGCGCAGGAGCTGGCACTCGCACCCGGCGACGCGTTCCTCGATTATCCGGAAAAGTCGAAGATGTTCGGGCTCGACCTGCTGGTGCAGCGGCGCACCGGAGAAGTGATCCGGCTGGGACCCGAGGGGCGCGCCGGCCTCATCGGGCTGCCCGAAGTCGCCGACGAGCTGTACCGCACGGCGCGTGTGCTCCGGTTGTTCACGCTCAACGGCAGGCGCGTCGTCGAGCCTGCCGCACTCGCACGGCTTGCGCAGCGCTCCAACGAGGAAATGATCGAGCGGCTGGAAAACGACGGGCCGCTGCTCGGCTGAGCAGCGGCCCCCATGTCCGCGGCAGTCGACGCAGCGGCTACGAGATCGTCACCTTCTTCATCTTCACCTCCTCGACCGGCCGGTCGTTCCGCCCCGTCTTCACCTTGCCGATCTTCTCGACGACGTCCAGGCCGTCCGTCACGCGCCCGAAGATCGCGTGCTTGTTGTCGAGCCACGGTGTCGCCGCCAGCGTGATGAAGAACTGCGAGCCGCCCGTGTTCGGTCCCGCGTTCGCCATCGACAGGATGCCCTTGCTGTCGTGGCGCAGCTCCGGGTGGAACTCGTCCTTGATCTTGTAGCCCGGCCCGCCGGTGCCCGTCCCTTCGGGGCAGCCGCCCTGGATCATGAAACCGTCGATCACGCGGTGAAAGATCAGGTCGTCGTAATAGCCCTTCTGCGCGAGATCCGCGAAATTCTTCGCGGTGTTCGGCGCCCGGTCATCGAACAGCTCGACCGTGAAATCGCCGAGCGACGTCTCGAAACGCGCGGTGCGGTTGCTCATCGTCTGTACTCCTAGAGGTTGATCGTCAGGCCGGCCGTCAGGAACTGGTCCTCGCCCCCGACACCTTCCGCGGGCGTCGAGTCGAGCCGGTACTTGTAGCTGAACGTGAGCGCGAGCCGGCTGTTCAGGATCGCACTCAGCTTGGTGGTCGAGTCGATGTCGTAGTCGCCGAGCTCGTTGTGCACCGGCTTGTAGAAGGTCGTGTTCTCGACCTGCCAGCCTTCGTTCATCCGCCGCAGTGCGCGTGCACGCACCGACCACCGCGCATTGTTGCGCGTTTCCGGTGCGGGATCCGTGCCGATCGCCCGGAAGTTCTCGTACGTGTGCAGCAGCGCGAGGCTGAGCGACGCGCTCGTCACATCGCCGCGGGCGATCGTGTACTTCGCGCCCGCGCCGCCGTCCGTGCGGAGATCGATGCGCTTGAAGGGGTCACGCTCTGCTGCCACGTAGAAGAAGGGCGACCAGCTGCCAGCAGGGAAGAGATCGAAGCTGATCGAGCTCTGCAGGTGGCGCGCAACCACCTCGTTCTCGCTCTCGCCGTAGCGGTACGACGTCGCCCACTCCAGCTCGAAGCGTTCCTTCTCCCTGTGCTCGATCGAGAACCCGGTCGAAAGCGTGATCAGGTCGGTGTTGCCGCGCGAGCCGTTGAAGCCGAACTCGAGCTGTGACATCCAGCGGTCGGGCTCGGGTTCCGGTTGCGGCATGGACGGCAGCGCCTGTGCGAGCGGTGCCGGGGCCGTCACCGGCACGCTGAGGGTGTCCGGAACGGGCGCCAGGGAATCCGGTACGGGCGGAGCTGGCACCGTGTCCGGCTGCTGCGCGTTGAGCGCTGCCGGGAACAGAAGGCACGTAAGGACGATGGAGTACAGACGCTTCAGCATGATCCCGGCAATGGCTACTGCAAGCCGATCGCGATGGCGACCAGGATGGCGATGATTCCGATGGCAACGAGGCCCAGGAACAGCGGCAATACGAAGCGCAGCCAGCGGTCGTATCGAACGCCCGCCGCTGCGATCACCGCCATCAGTGCACCGTTGGTCGGCGTGATCAGCTCCGTGAGGCCTGCGCCGTACTGGTACGCCAGGATCGTAACCTGCCGCGACAGGCCAAGCAGGTCCGAGAGCGGAACCAGGATCGGCATGGTCAGCACGGCCTGCCCGCTCACGCTCGGCACCGGCACGTGCAGCAGCGCGTGCAGCCCGACCATGCCGATCGCCGACAGCCCTGCCGGCAGGCCGGCCAGCGGCTGCACCAGCCCGTTCACCAGCGTGTCCACGACCCGGCCGGACTCGAGCACGACGTAGATGGCGCTTGCGAAACCGATCAGCAGAGCGGAGAACGCCATCTCACGGAACCCCTGCACGTACGCCGCAGACGTCCCATTGATCCCCAGCCCGCCGAGCAGGCCCGCTGTGACGCCCAGCACGAAGAACACGGCGGACATCTCGTTGAAGCCCCAGCCCCAGCGGATCAGGCCGGTAATGAAGATGCCGAACGCCGCGACAGTGAGGGCCAGGATCAGCGTGGTGCGCGCGTCGAGCGACGATTCCGACGTATCGACCGTGGCCACATCCGGAGCCGTCGCGGTGCGGCGCGCGTGGCGGATCGTCGCGAAGATCCAGAACCCGAGCGCGGGCAGAAAGGCGGCCATGCGGAATGCCGCGCCCGAGAAGAGCGGCACGTCGGCCAGTCGCTGCGCGATCGCGACCTGGAACGGGTTGACCGGGCTGAACGACGAGCCCAGCGACGCGGCGCCGATGCTCATCGCGACCGCGGTCACCGGGTCGAAGCCGAAGCGGCGTGTCAGGATCAGGAGCACCGGGATCAGCGCGACGATCTCTTCCTGCATGTTCTGCAGCGCGCCCGCCGTTGCGAACACGATGCAGGAGATCGGGATCACCCACGTGCCGTGGTTCTGGAGCCGGCGCGCGAGCCGGTCGATGCCGCGTCGCAGCGCGCCCGTCTGGTCGATCACGACGAAGGCGCCGCCGACCAGGAAGACCAGCACGACCACCTCGGCCGCGTTGATGAGCCCCTGCGGAATCGCGACCAGCGCCTCGAAGGGTCCGACCGGCGCGGCCTCCACGCCCTCGTAAGTCCCGGCGACCACGACGGTTCGCCCGGTCTCCGCGTCCTCGACGCGCTGGTAGGCACCCGCCGGCAGGATCCACGTCAGCACCGCCGCCAGCAGGATGCCGGCGGTCAGCAGCGCGAGCGGATGCGGAAAGCGGTCTTCGGTGTCCATGGAGGCGGGCAGTGTGGCGGCTTCGGCCCGACCGCACAAGGGCACTCCGACAGGGCGGCGGTGCTTCCAGCGCTCGCGTGGCGGCGGGATCGGTGCGGCGTGCGCGTGCTTTTTCGCGCTCGCCGCATTTCGTCTTCAGTAGCCTTCCTTCTTCAGTAGCGCGCGTCCATGCCCATCACCAGGCGGAAGGTGTCGCGGGCGATCAGGAGCTCCTCGTCGGTGGGGATGACCCAGGCCTGGAGGCGGGAGCCTTCGCGGTGGATGGGGCCCTCGTTGCCGTTGACTGCCGTGGCGTTCAGGTCGGGGTCGAGGTCGAGGCCGAGGAACTGGAGGCCCTCGCAGATGCGGGCGCGGACCTTTGCGCCGTTTTCGCCGATGCCTCCGGTGAACACGATCGCTTCCGCGCCGCCCATCGCGGCGAGGTAGGAGCCGATGTACTTGCGGGCGCGGTAGGCGAAGATATCGATCGCCAGGCGGGCGCGGCGGTCGTCGTTCTCGGCTTCTTCTGCGAGCAGCTCGCGCATGTCATGCGTCAGGCCGGAGATGCCGAGCAGGCCGGACTGCTTGTTGAGCAGCGCCTCGATCTCGTTCAGCGTCTGGCCTTCCTTGACCGCAATGAAGTCGAGGATTGCCGGGTCGAGATCCCCGCTGCGCGTGCCCATTACCAGGCCCTCGAGCGGGGTGAACCCCATCGACGTGTCGATCGAGTTGCCACCCTGGATCGCGCAGGCCGAGCAGCCGTTGCCGAGGTGGATCGTGATCAGGTTCGTCTGGTCGCGGGTGCGGCCGGTCAGCCTGCGGTAACGGTACGCCACGTAGCGGTGTGACGTGCCGTGGAAGCCGTAGCGGCGGACCTTGTAGCGGCGGTACAGCGAGTACGGGATCGCGTACAGGTACGCGTGCGCGGGCAGTGTCTGGTGGAAGGCGGTGTCGAAGACCGCGACCTGCGGCACGTCGCCGAGCGTTTCCCGCACCGCCGCGATGCCCTTCAGGTTGTGCGGGTTGTGCAGCGGAGCGAGCTCGATCATCTCCTCGATCTCCCGCAGCACGACCGGGTCGATCTTGACCGACTTGCTGAACTGCTCACCACCGTGCACCACGCGATGGCCGACCGCGTCGATGTCGCGGATTGCAGAAAGGTCGGTGCCCGACTCCTCGCTGGCCAGCCACCGCAGCACGGCATCCACCGCTGCCCGATGATCGCGGATCGGCCGCGCCGTCTTGAGACTGCGATTGCCCGAGCTGAACCGGAGCAGCGCTTCGCCGCCGATGCGATCCACGATGCCGCGTGCGAGCCGCTCGTCCGTGTCGTTCGCGATCCGCTCCTGGTCCGTGCGCACGAGCTGGAACTTGAGCGACGAGGAGCCGGCGTTCAGGACGAGGATGTTCATCGATTCACGTGCTCGTGGTTCACGGGTGCGCGGATAGTAGCAGGATGCGCGCTGGGAGGAAATCGGTGGACATCACGCCGCAGCGCAGGCCACGGTGTTCATCGGGGGAAACGCAGGCGTCGTCGCGCGCAGGGAGCTCGGAAGGCTTCGCCAGGGACCCGCATGAGAAAGACCGGGCCGCAGCGTTGCGCCGCGGCCCGGCCGTTTCGATGGCGCATGCCGGAGATCAGCGGAAGCCGCCGAAGCCCACCGCAATGCCCAGGTGCACACTCAGCACGCGCGCTTCGCTCTCGATCGCATGAATCGTGATGGAGCCGTCCGGGTTGTCCTCGATGCCGCCCTCCGTGACATACGTCACTTCGCCGTTGCCGTGATAGCGCGTGCCCAGGTCGATCGAGATCGGCAGACGGCCGCGGCTCACCGGGATCATCACGCCACCGCCCACGCTCCACTGGAAGACGGTGTCGTCGAAATTCGTGTCGCTCGCGAAGTTCTGGCCGCTGTCGTCGCCCTTTACATGCGACGTCGTCGCGAAGTAGGACAGACCTACCGCCCCGTTCGCGTACGGGCGGATCGGTCCGCTCGGCAGCATGACCTGCGGGCCGACGCCGAGGTACGCGATGTTGTTGTCCGTCGTGACGTCGACCGTGATGCGGCCGCCGATCGTGCCGCTCAGCGGGACTCGGAACGTCTCGTGGCCGTAGTTCATGAAGCCGCCGTCCAGCCGCAGCGCAAAGGCCGGCGCGGACTGCGGGGTCCAGGCGAAGAACCCGCCCAGTCCCCATGCATTGTTCACGTAGTTGCTGAACTCGCCCTGGGGTGCGCCGTAGATGGCGTTGAGTCCGCCACTGAAGTTGCGCGAGCGAGGTGCTTCCTGCGCCAGGACCGCTGCCGGTGCGGCGAGCGCAATCAGCAGCAGGGCGGTAATGGGCCGGTACATCGGGGTGCTCCTTCAAGGGAGAGGCGTCGTGATACCCACTAGTACGACGCGAGCCCGGCCACCGGTTCCACGCGAGGTGCTGCTGCCGCACGTGGTGAAGTACCCAACCCATCCCCGGGCGGGGCGTTGCTCCTGCCGTTGCGGGCGAACGCGAAGTCTCCCCGCGGGGACGCTACTCCTGCGCCTCCCGGTGAAGCACGTACACGTTCCGCTGGGCGGTGGGCAGCACCACCATGTTCAGGACGTTGACGTGCGGCGGGGCACTGGTGACGTAGTGCACGGCGTCGGCAATGTCCTCCGGCCGGAGCGGCTGAAACCCCTGGTATACCTTGCGGGCGCGCTCCTCGTCGCCGGCGAAACGGACGACCGAGAACTCGGTCTCGACCATGCCGGGGTCGATGCTCGAGACCCGGACGGGCGTGCCGACCACGTCCACGTTGATCGCCTCCGTCAGTGCCCTCACGCCGAACTTGGTCGCGTTGTAGACGTTGCCGCTTGGATAGACCCAGTGACCGGCCGTGCTGCCGATGTTGATGATGTGCCCGCGCCCGAGACGGATCATGTGCGGGAGCACTGCGCGCGTCACGTTGAGCAGCCCCTTCAGGTTCGTGTCGATCATCCGGTCCCAGTCGTCGAAGCTGCCGTCCTGGATGCCCGACAGGCCACTGGCGAGCCCGGCATTGTTCACCAGCACGTCCGGAACGGCCTCCGCCTCCACCAGCGAGTCCACCGCTTTCAGGACCGCCGCCCGGTCACGCACATCGACGCCCGCGATGTGGACATGCCGGCCGTGCGCCGTCTCGATCTCGTCGGCCAGGCGTGCGAGCCGCTCCGCTCGCCGGGCCCACAGCACGAGGTCGCAACCCTCCGCGGCAAACCGACGCGCACACGCCGCGCCGATGCCCGAGCTCGCGCCGGTGATCAGGATCCGCCTGCCTGCCATTGCTGTCATGGTTCAGCTCCGCACGAGGAAAGTGAGGAGCGAAAAGCTAGGAATGGGAAGCGCCGGTGGCTACCGCGCGGGAGCCGGTCGGAACGCAACGGGGCGGTCGGCGGACGGAGCGTTGTTACGTGTTGGGGCGCGGTGAATGCGAAAAGGGAGACGCATCAAGGATAGTTCGGGCCGGCGATGCTCCAGCCGAAAGGGGCCGCACGCGCCCGCCGCCGACGCGGCAGAGCATGCGTGCGGCCCCGCTCCGTCAGAACGTGACGCCGACCAGGACCGGAATCGTCGTCAGGTCCGTGTCACCACCGATCCGCAGCGCGCGAGCCTCCGCGAACACGCCCAGGCTGCCCAGTCCGAGCCGCAGCCCGGCGCCGCCCGTGAAGCCGAACTCGCCGTTGGATGCGTCCCCCTCGGAGGTATCAACGCTCACATCGTAGTAGCCGACACCCGCAATGAGGTACGGCTTGATGACGACGAGCGGCATGTCGAGCAGCAGGTTGACGCCACCGCCGAGGATGTCGACGCTCGCATCATCCCCAGCGCTGTACGTCTGGTAGATGCCGTCCAGCCGAACGTCCGGCAGCATCGGCAGCCCGACGTTGAGCGAGCCCTGGAAGTGAAGGCCCGTGTCGACACCATCCCCGAAATCACCCGTCGGGAAGGCAGCGCCTACACCGGCGCCGACACTGATCTGTGCGTTCGCGGCCGCCGGCACCAGCGCCAGGAACATGGCCGTGAGCAGGATGCGTCCTCGCATGTACTGACCTCTTGTGAAATGGGTGAGTGAGCTGCGGTCGGAAAAATAGGACGCGGCGGCGGCGTAGTAAACGATGTCGTGCGCTGATGCGCCTGGCAGGCAACAACTTGCGCAGGTCAGCGAAAAACTTGCGGGCCACGCGCGCACGTGGGGAGGCGAGTCGCAGCGCGCCGTCGTGTACTCGTTACGGCGACTCTCGCATCCAACCTTTGCGCGATCCGTTCGTGCTGACGAGGAGGTAGTCACCGAAGCGCGCATACACGTCCACGCGTTCAGCAGGCATGACGCTGTCCATCACCGCGGCACTGGCGACCGGCCGTTCCAGGAGCGGCGTCGCGTCACCGGGTGTCAGCTCTTCGACCGGCGCTGCGGCGACGTCGGCAACACTGGCGGCGAGGTAGCCGCTGCGGCCGTCCGGCAAACGCACGCGGTACCACGAACCGGTCCCCGCGACCACCCGCGCAGCCGTGTGCACCGGCAACTCTGCCATGACGTCCGCGTCCGGATCGGGCGCGGCTCGAAGACGCGCGCCCTCACTCGTGCCACGCAGCCACGCCCCGAACGCGCTGGTGTCGACGGCCAGGGACGGCGGGCTGCGCTCCGGTCGGTGCACGAACGGCAGCGGATCCAACGGTCCCTCGCCGCGGCTGTATATCCCGAAGTGCAGGTGCGGCGGCGTCGTTCGCGCATTGCCGCTGTTCCCCACGAGACCCACCGTGTCTCCCGCCCGCACGTCCATGCCGGCCGTCACGAGCTGGCTGTCGAGGTGCGCATAGTAGAGGGAAAGGCCCCGCCGCTCGTCGCGCAGCCACACGACGCGTCCCCCGCGATTCGTCTCGTTCACGCGACGCACGTGCGCATCCGCCACGGCAACCACGGGTGTGCCGCGTGGCGCGAAGATGTCGATGCCGTGGTGCTCGCGCGCGCCCGCGTCGCGCGGGTCTCCGAAGACACTCTGCACCGCCGAGCGACCGCGGCCACTGACGGGAAACGCAAGTGCGGCGGCTCTCGAGATGCGCAGCGTATACCGGCCGCCACGCAGCAGCTCCGGCTGCATGCGAACCGCGTACTCGCCCGGCCGCCGTGGTTCGAACTCCAACGACCGTTCCGCGCTGTCAGCACTCGACACCGGTTCCAACACGGCTGCAGTGTCGGAGCCCGCGCGGAACAGGTCGAGGAATGTGAGTGCAGCCGTGTCGGAGTGGAGCGTGAGTGCTACGCTGATGCGTTCGCCGCGAACGACATCGAAGCGTACCGCAACGGCCAGCGGCTCGGTCGGGGCAAGGTAGCCGCTCTCCTCGTACGGCAGATCCACCAGCGGCGCATTCGTCAACGCCGCTTCACCGGCGGCAATCCAGTCGCGTACGGCCGCGCTTGAGGCCAGACCGGCACTCTCCAGGCGATGCACATACGACTCACGCGGCGTCGCACCATCGAACAGCCGGCGCACGTCCTCCACCGGGTCGCACGCGGCAAGCACGACCGCGATGGGCAGGACGAAGCGCCGGGCAGCCGGCCAGCGATGTCGCATGCTGGAACGTAGCGAACAGAACCGCACCGAATAAGGCCGCTCGTCGCGAAAGGGTCGGGCCCCGTACGAGGCGCGCTACCGGCGTTCGGAGGATGGAGAACAGGCGAAATGATGCAGGAAGGGGCTCCTGACGCGGCCAGGAGCCCCTCTATGGGGATCGTTACGGCGGGTGTTTGTACCGCAGGTTCGGGTGGAACGGCCGAGGGGCCGGTCCGGTGAGACCTGAAGCTGTCGGAGTCCGCCCCGGCGTTTCCGCCACCCCCCTCCGACGCAACCCTCTGTATCCTCGGGACACCGGAAGATACATCAACCCACCACAAAAAACATAGGCAGTTTCTGCCCATCTTTTTTTTCGGCCGCTGTCACATCTTGTACGCCCACGACGCGCCATGCCGGCGTGCGTGCCGCGGGAGATGAGGAAAGTGATCCATTCGGTCATTGCGTTGACAGGCATCGTCGTGTTCGGCGTGCTCGGTCTGCGCGGGGCACAGGAGGCAGAGCGGCCCGATACGCTCGAGTCCGCCTGTGAGCGTGCGGGCGCGCGTATCGGCTCTGCGGTCGTGCGTCAGCCGTGGCGCGCGGCGTATGCGGGCAACGGCGTCGAGGTGCAGTTCTGCGTACTGCGTGGTGCATACAATTCGCCGCTCGAGTTCGAACGGAACGCCGAGATCGTGCACTTCGTCGTCGTCGGAACACAGCGCGAGCCGGTGAGCGATCGCTACACGTTCAAGGTGACGACGTCGCGCGGTCGGGAGCTGGTGCAGGGGCCGGCCGCAATCGAGGCGGGGCCCGGGTTCCGGCGTGGGTGCCGAGCCGACGTGTGTCAGTTCATAACGGAGCCGGGTGAGTTCGTCAGTGCGGTGGGGGTGCAATCGGAGCATGCGGTCCCACTGGGACGTTAACCCCGATCTGCACTCCCGCGCCTGACTGTCCTCTCCTGCCGTTTCGAAACTTGCCGCGCCCTGCTTCGATCGCAGAGCGGGCATGCAGCTGCACAACAGTATGCTGGTCCCGGGCGGGTGCAACGCTTACCATGCGAGCGCACACGGCACTTCACCGTGTTCTACCATGAAACCGCAGGAACAACTGAGGAGGCCGGAGATGGCTAGGCTCGCGAAGATCGTGCTGCATTTCGACGACGGCACGACGCACGAGGTGGACAGGAGGTATTCGGCAGTCTACAGGAACGCGGAGCGTGCAAGACGGGCCAATGAAAAGGGGCCACCCTGGGACAAGCCGCCGCACGAGCGCGGGTCGAACGCGGGCAATCCGGACGTGCGCGATATGGGCAAGGACGATTCGAGCAACGATCTCGATCCGCAGCGCTGCTACGAGATAAACGGAACCATCATCTGTCCGTAGCGTTGAGCAGCCGACGTCCTGTCGAGTCCAGCGGCTCGAGGATGCGACTTCCGAGGAGGCGCTGTCTGTCACGGGGCAGCGCCTCCATGTACTCGCGAATCAGAACCAGCGCGCGTTCCTGCTCGCCGATGCGCAGCAGGCCGTTGGCGGCAAGTGGACGGACCATGGATGCGCCGGCGGATGCAGCCACCGCGCGCGCAAGCACGACGCGCGCGCTATCGGCCATGCCAGCGCGGGCATAGCTGACCCCGACCAGGGCGGTGAGCTGCGCGTTGATCTGCCGGTTGTCTGCGACGTACGGGACTCGCCTGGCCGCATCGAGTGCGAGCAGGGACTTGCGGACATCGGGTGTGCCCTCCCGTCCAAACGCGAGCAGCATCAGCTCACAGCGATACCGCAGCCAGCTTCCCTCCGCTCGACGGCGCATCTCGTCACACCATTTTGCCGCTTCGTCATCGTTCCCGAGCTCGAACGCCGTTTCAAAGAGGCGGTGGAGCACGTCTTCCACGTTGCCGGCGTACGCATCCGCGCGGTAGGCGCGCAACGCGGCATCATGGGCTCGTCGGTAATCTCCTCGGATCACGTATATCTGGCTGAGCAGTGACTCGGCACGTGCGCGATACGGGTCGACTGCGAGCGCGGCCCTTGCGTCTGCTTCCGCCTGTTCGAGGAGTTCCGGCTTCTCCTCCGTGGCATAGATGGAAGCGATGAACCGAATCGCCGCACGCTGCTCCAGCGCCTCCGCATCGTTCGGTCCTTCTGCGATGGCGCGATTGCCGGCCGCTTCCGCGCTGTCGAGCAGGGCGAGGGGGTCACCCGTCTGAAGCAACGCCGCGGCGTGAAACGTCCGGCTGCGCTCCACCCAGGCGCCCACGTAGTGCGGATCGAGACGGATCGCCTCGTCCAGGTGTCGCAGTGCGGTCTCTATGCTCGTTGCAGCGTTGCCGCCGGGTGCCGGGTTGAGACGCTCCTGCCGGGCGATCTGGACCAGCTCCCATGCCCGCTGGCTTTCCGTTTCCCGCCGATACTCCCGTCGCTCCACCTGGTGCCCCAGCTGCTCGCGCAGCATCCACTCCACGGACATGGCCATGGAATCCAGGAGTGCGAACAGATCGCCCTGCTCCTTCTCGACAGTGCTCGCGGCGAGTGTCGTTCCCACCCGCGCATCGATCAGCTCCACGTGCACGCGCAGCCGGTCGTCCGAACGAGCGACCGTGGCACCCACGAGCGCGCCCACATTCAGTGCGCGGCCGATGCTGTCGAATGTTGCGGCTGCGAACTGCCGTGTCGTGCTCGGCGAAACGATCGACAGTCGCCCTACCCCGGTGAGGCGATCCGTCAAGGTCGCCGCCAGGCCGTCGGCCACATGGGCGAGCTGTCCACCCTCGCTCACGTCCCGGAACGGCAGGATCGCGATGCGGTCGAGCGGCTGCTCCGGGCCGATCGCGAGCGGATCGCGGCTGCGGCTGAACTCGCTCAGCGCGACATACAGGCCGCTGACCAGGACCAGCGCAACGAGAATGGCAACGCTGCCGCGCCGGAGCGTCATGTGCTTGGTTCGCTGGCGGCGGGCCGGTCGGAAGACGGCCCGCACGCCGGAGCCGTCGGGAGAGGTGCCGTGCTCCGGCTGGCCCCCAACCGCTGCAACCGCCGTGTGATCCTGCGGCGCCGGATTCATCGCGCCGGCGGCTTCGATCAGCCCCGCGCGCACTGCGGCAGCGCGCCGATGCTCCGCCTCGGCCGACGGCTCGCGACGCACCAGCCCCTGCGCCGCCTTTTCGACCATGGCGTCGGTCTCGCCGCCACCGGCATCCCGCCGGATCGCCTCCACCAGTGCTGCCGTTTCCGGCGACGGCTCGACCTCGTACTCCACTGCCAGCCGCCGCGCGAACTCCTCGTGCGTGCGCAGCGCTCCCGCGCGATCGCCGGTCCGGACCAGCAGCTCCAGCACCTTCCGGTGTGCCTGCTCGTCGAACGGCGTCAGCGCCGCAGCCCAGCGCGCCCAGTGCGCCGCCATCCCGGCGTTGCCCACCTGTTCCTCTGACGCGGCGAGCGCCCACGCCGCCTCGGAGGCGCGCCCCCGCAGCCGGTCCCGCTCGCCGTCCAGCCACTTCTCCCACTCCGGCGCTTCCGAGATGTGGAAGCCCGGCATCAGCTCGCCCGTGTACAGGTTCAGCGCATCGGCGGTGCGACCGGCCTCGAGCAGCGCCTCGAATTCGACGACGTCGCACCACACCTCACCCGCGCTCAGCTCGATCTCTTCGCCGAATCGCCCCGCGAACAGGGCCGGGTGAATCTTCTGGCGAAGGAAATAGATAGCCTGCGAGAGGGATTTGCGGGCGCTCGCCTCGTCGGACTCGCCCCAGAACATGCCGGTCAGGGTGTCGCGCCGCTGCGGCCCACGCGGGCGCGCGGCCGCCAGAAAGGCGAGCAGTGCCAGCCTTTTGGGTTGCTGCAGGACAGCGCGAATGTCCCGGCCGTCGCCGTCCAGGAGACGGACGCTGCCGAGGAGATGGAGCCGGATCATGCTGGTGAAGCCTCGCGCCGCGGTATCACCTGAGAGGTGAGAGGACCGTGAAAGGCGCGTGATTGCGTGGGTTTATCGTGCTCCAAGGTAAGCGGCGCCGGCGCGGCCGGCAACCAACTGAACGGAGGGCATGAGAATGTCTGGAGCAGCAGTCGCGACCGCGGAGACATGGATGCACGACGAGTCGGAGCTGGGGGCAGTCGTCCGGGATGTGGCGCATCGGATGGCAATGGCGCTGGGTGCGGTCCGTGGTCGGCGTCCGCAGGTCGTCCGTGAGGTCCGGCTGCCGGAGGCCGCCTACCGGGTGCGGGGCAGTGTCCTGCCGCAGGGGGAGTCGAGCGTGCCAGCGATCGTGGTGATGCTGGAGCGGGTGGACTCGCTGCCGTCGGACGATGAGCTGCGGGCGCACTTCGGCCTGACGCGCAAGGAAGTCGGCGTGGCCCGCTTGCTGGCCGAGGGGATGACGAACGGTGAGCTGGCCGAGGCGCTGACGATCAGCCCGCACACGGCGCGGCATCACACGGAGAACGTGCTCTCGAAGCTGTCGGTGCCGAGCCGGCGGGCGGTGCGCGAGCGGCTGATGGAAGCGGCCAGTGCTCTCGGTTGATGCGGGGATGGAGGAGCCCTGGGGCGACGTCCCGGCGCTGCCTGCTGAGCGGCCGCCGCTGGTCAGAGGCGGCTGGATCGACCGTGTCGTGGCGATCGTTGCCGTTGTCGCGGGCGCTGTGAGCGCGCTGCGGCTCAGCGAATCGCGCGATCGGATCATGGTGGTGGAAACCCGGGGACGTCGGCGGGCGTAGATGCGCACGTCCAGTTCCCGGGAGACGTACGATGATCGCAGCCGCAGCACTGCTGGCGCTTCTGCTCCAGCAGCCCGACCCGGCCCGTCCTGCCCGGGCCGACAGCGTCGCGCAACAGGACAGCGTTCCGCAACAGAATGAGCGGGGAGGGCGCGAGCAGCTCCCGCCGCCGACGCCCGCGCAGCTCAC